>JANPBV010000380.1:0-3124 GCA_031430615.1 Ignavibacteria bacterium
GTATATTATTTTAATTCAGGTAAAATAATAGCGTCAGATATTTATGATGGTTTTTATGTTTTTAAAACGGTTAATCCAATAGGTATAAAAAATACTGAAACAATTGCGGATAAATATTCTTTATCTCAAAATTACCCCAACCCTTTCAACCCTGTAACGCATTTCGGATTTCGTATCGCCAATTTCGGATTGGTACGTTTAACTGTCTATGATGTTTTAGGTAAAGAACTGCAAACATTGGTTAATAAAGAATTACAGCCGGGAAGTTATGAGGCTGAATGGAATGCAGCAGATTACCCTAGTGGAGTGTATTATTATAGATTGGAAGTTAACACACCCCACTCCGATAAATCGGAGCACCCCTTGAGAGAGGGGAATTTTGTTGAAACAAAGAAAATGGTATTAATTAAGTGTAATTGGAGAGAAAGCGAAAATCCCGATAGCGAAGCGTATCGGGACAATGAAAATGGTTTTGATAAAATAAAGACATCCTAATTTACCGGAAATTGCTAAACCCCGTTTGAATATTGAGCGGGGTTTTTGTTTTATCATAGAATAATATAAGATAAAACAATAAATTTGCAGTTATGACTTATCTAAAACGCCTTGTACCGTATCTGAGGAAATACAGAAAAACCCTGATTTTAGGGTTAATTGTTATTACTTTAAGCGCTGTTTTTACTAATCTTATACCTTTTGTAATTTCAAAAGCTATTGACCGGATAATAAACCATACTGAAGGCACTGCGCTTTATAAATATGCATTGATGACAGTAGGATTTGCAATAATGAGCGGTTTTTTCCTTTATATTACAAGACAAACTATAATAATAGTATCACGCGAAATTGAAAATGACCTGCGGAATGATTTCCTTGAGCATATCATTATTCAGGATCAGCAGTATTTTCACTTTCATTCAACAGGCGAAACAATGGCGCTTGCTACAAATGATATTTCAGCGGTAAGAAATTTCCTTGGACCCGGTATCATGTACACATTTGAAACCTTAATAAATTTTACAATGGCGATTTCGCTTATGTTTTCTTTCAATGCAGAATTGACATTAATAGCTATTGTTCCTATTCCACTAATTTCTTACGTGGTGTACAGAATTGGGAAAAGCATTAACTATAAATTTGAACAGGTTCAGGAGCAATTTTCCCAGCTTACAACTAAAGCGCAGGAAAATCTTTCAGGTATAAAAGTTGTAAAAGCATATGTAAGAGAAGATTCAGAAACCGAAGGTTTTACAAAAATTTCTGAAAGTTACATGAAAAAAAACCTTGCGCTTGCCAAGGTACAGTCATTTTCATATCCAATAATGTTCCTTTTGACCGGTTTTTCTATAATCGTAGTATTGTATGCCGGCGGTAATAAAATTATTAACAATGAACTGACAATAGGGCAGTTGACAGCTTTTATAATATATCTTGGATTGCTGACCTGGCCAATAATATCTTTAGGTTGGATAATTAATCTAACCCAGCGGGCAGAAGCATCAATGAAAAGATTAGCTGAGGTATTTGACAGCAAACCTAAGATAGATAATCCAAAAGCCTGTCAAATAGATCTAAGCAAAAATGAATCAGCGCATAATATATTAAAAGGAGAAATTGAATTTAAAAATTTAAATTTCAGGTATCATAGTAATTTCCCTTATGTTCTGAAGAATATAAATATTAAGCTAAAAGCAGGTGAAACAATTGGCATCTTAGGACATACCGGCTCAGGAAAAACAACATTTGTAAACCTGATATCCAGATTGTTTGATGTAGAAGAAGGAGAAATTCTTATAGATGGCAGGAACGTTAAGAGCTATATGCTAAATGAGTTAAGAACTTCAATAGGTTATGTACCACAGGAGACGTTCCTTTTTTCCGAGAGTATAGAAAACAACATAGCTTACGCAGAAAGCAGCTTTGATAAGGATAAAGTAATTGCAGCAGCCAAAATTTCGCAAATTTATAAAGATGTAGATAAATTCCCTAAGCGTTTTGATACTACGCTGGGAGAGCGGGGTATCAATCTTTCAGGTGGACAGAAACAAAGGACATCTATAGCCAGGGCTATACTTGCAAACCCAAAGATAATGATATTAGATGACGCATTTTCTGCTGTTGATACTTATACAGAAGAAGAAATACTTAAGGGTTTAAAAGATATCATGAAGGGCAGAACAACAATACTTATCAGTCACAGGGTTTCTACATTAAAGAATTCCGATAGGATCATTGTACTCAAAGAGGGCTCAATTGCCGAAGAAGGAAACCATGAATCTCTGATTCAAAGAGAGGGTATATACGCAGATATATACTTTAAACAGCTACTTGAGGAAGAATTGAAAGACCTGTGATAAATCTATAATCAATGCCAGTGGAAAAAAGTAAAAATATTAACGAACCTGATGATAATGAACAGGAAGAGATATTAGGCAAGGCTTATGATGCCCGCTTGATGAAAAGGCTTATCAGGTACTTAAAACCTTATAATAAGCTGGTTATCATTGCCATTATTTTAACCGTAGGTGTTGCATTGCTAAGTACTGTTAGACCATACTTAACTAAAATCGCAATTGATAATTACATTGTTAATAAAGATGCCTTTGGCTTAAGGAACATTATTCTTATTCTCCTTGCAACACTGATATTCCAGGGACTTTTGCAGTACATAATGACTTACCTAACACAGTGGATAGGGCAGAAGACTATCTTTGACCTGAGAATGGAGCTGTTTCGGCACATACAGAAGCTTTCCATGAGTTTCTTCGATAGAAACCCTGTTGGCAGGCTGGTAACAAGGCTAACCAATGATATTGAAGTTCTAAATGAGATGTTTTCAAGCGGCATTGTAATGGTATTTGCAGATATTTTTATAATTGGAGGTATTTTATTTTTCATGTTCAGCTTAAGCTGGCAGCTTACCTTAATTGCTTTATCGGTTGTAATTCCATTAATATATGCTACAGTAATTTTCAGAAAAAAAGTAAGGACAGCTTTCCGTGATGTAAGATTCTATCTTGCAAAAATGAACGCGTTCCTCCAAGAGCATATCAGCGGGATAATGATAGTAAAAATGTTCAGTAAAGAAAAGCGTACATTAGATGATTTTAAGAAGATCAATTAC
>JANPBV010000381.1:0-62074 GCA_031430615.1 Ignavibacteria bacterium
GTAAAGGCTTATATAAAATCAAAGAGCGGGGTATCAAATGCAAAGTTATTCTGGTCATTAGATACAACAAGCGGCTTCACACAGGTAAATATGACAGGTGCGTTAGATACATTCCGCGCTAATATACCTGCTCAATCTTTGGATACAACGGTATATTATTATATTTCAGCAACATCAGTAAGCGGCAGAACTGTAACAAAACCACTGCCTTCTCCTTCGGCAAATTTCCGTTTCAAAGTTACAAATCTAATTGGCATAGAGCCAATTGCAGCCGGGATTCCGGTTAGATTTACTTTATATCAAAATTACCCTAATCCGTTTAATCCGGTAACAAAAATAAAATTTGATATTTCAAAAAGCAGTAATGTAACATTGAAAGTATATGATATCACAGGTAAGGAAGTATTGAAAATATCAGACGCATATATGAGCGCAGGCACTTACAGTTACGAGTGGAATGCTTCTGGGTTTGCAAGCGGAATTTATTTCTATAAATTAGTATCAGGTGAATTCACTGACGTTAAGAAAATGATATTAGTTAAGTAAAAATGTGAAACGTGAAATGTCAAACGTGAGATGTCAAATGGGAAAAAAGAAATTGTATTTATAGTGAAGCATATAAACAGAATATAGAATTAATCCATAAATTTAAATAATCATAAATTGAAAAAAGCATTATTATTTTTATTCATTCTTTTCTGCTCTTCAATTACTCACAGCCAGGTTGAAGAGAAGCAAAGCATCGCAATTCAGCCTCCTTTTCTGAGTGTATCACCAAACGGGACAAAAAGCTCGGTAGATATTGTTAACGGTTTTGATAATATATACCTTGGCGTTGATTTTGGTGAACCATACATTGCTACAAATCCAAGAGATCCGTTAAATAGTATTTGCGCATTTAATACAAACGGGTTATACTATACGATAGATGGATATAATTGGACAAGGAACAGTCCGCAATTTGCAGGCTACAGTGTTTTAGGTGACCCTGTTATGGCATATGATAGTTTAGGAACATGTTTTTATGTTCAATTATATCAAAACAGCGCTATCTATGGTATTACAGTTATGAAAACTACAAATAAAGGAGCTAACTGGGTTGGACCGTATAATGTATGGAACACAACAGTTGGTTTGGCAGATAAGGAATGGATAACCTGCGATCAGACAGGCGGTCCATACAGAAACAATGTTTACATTGGATGGAGGCAGTTTGGCGCTTCAGGTATGAGATTTACAAGAAGTACAGATGCCGGTGTAACCTGGTCATCCCCGTTAACATTTACTGGCGGTCAGGGCGCATACGTAGCAGTAGGACCAAACGGTAATACGCAGGGCGGAAGTGTATATTTTGCAGCAGTCAGCGGAAGCTCATTAATGGTAAACCGCTCAACCGATGGCGGAGTAACATTTGGAGCACAGGTTAATTCTACAAATGTGAGCGGTCCGGGGGTTATTTGCGCAGGGAGATATACTGTAAAGAGCTGTATCAGGAATAACGAATTTCCAAGAATGGCGGCAGATAACAGTTACACTTCAACAAGAGGAAATGTTTATGTAGTTTATGCCGGAAACCCAGCCGGTCCGGATAATGCTGATATATTTCTTGTGAAGTCAACTGATTATGGAGTAACATGGACAGCGCCATTAAGAGTTAATGATGACGCTACAATTACCGATCAATGGCAGCCATCAGTATCTGTAGATAATATCACAGGAAAAATATTTATATGCTGGTATGATTCAAGAATTGATGAAGCAAGTAATCTTCAAACAAGATTGTACGCTTCTGTTTCAACTAATGGCGGGACAAGCTTTACAGCCAATCAAAATGTTTCAGATGTTTCGTTCAATCCCAATAACATGGCAGTTGGTCAGCCCGGCGGTGAAAAATATATTGGAGACTATATCGGAAATTCCGCTATATTTAATACAAGCTATAATGTTTGGATGGATGGAAGAGCAAATAACTTAAGAAGTTATGTTGGCTACTATCCTGATTACGCTATGACATCAAACACTGCATTCAGAAATCTTGCAAACGGTGATAGCACAACATTTACCATAGTTATCCCTGCAATAAAAGGTCCGTTTACAGATAGAATTAAGTTCAATGCTTTTGTTGACACCTTGCCGCAAAATGGTACACTTCAGATAACATTTGCAAACGGTAAAGATTCGATAACATCATTCCCTGATAGTGTAGTTGTTAAAGTAAAAGCAATAGGAAGCGTTACATCAAGGCTATACAAGCTAAATATAAGAGGAAGAAGTTCACAGTACGGAACAAATATTCATATAAGGACAGCTGACCTGTTAGTAAATTCATCATATCTTAATATTGGAACAAACAGGAACGGCATTTGCGAATTCAAGGTAAACGGAGTACAGTATAATTCTCTGCAAACTTTGGTTTTCCCGAATTCAACTGTAGTAAACGTTCAGGCTATAAGTCCAAAGACAGTTGGATTTAACAGGTATGTATATGTAAACTGGTCTGATAACGGTGATACAACTCACAATATAACTATTAACAGCAATTCAACATTAACCGCAAATTATAAATTGCAGTGCAGGTTAGCAATAACATCAACAGTTGGCAATACATTTGGTGATAATTATATAGATTCAGGTACTACTACAACATTTGGAGTTAATTTCAGGCATTTCAATTACAATGGTACATTTTACGTATTCCGCGGATGGAATGGTTCAGGTACCGGTTCATATTCAAGCCCGGACAGCACAGGAAATGACAGCGCTGTATCAGTTCTTATCAGGAATCCTATTGTTGAAACTGCAAGATGGACTGTGATGATAGGTATACAGAACATAAGTTCTGAAATTCCTAAGGAATATAAACTATATCAGAATTTCCCGAATCCGTTCAACCCGCAGACCAATATCAATTTTGATATTATAAAATCAGGCATAGTAAAAATTGTAATATATGATCTTTTGGGGCGTGAAGTTGAAACGCTGGTTAACCAGGATATGGAACCGGGAAGATACAAGATAGATTTCAACGCTAGCAACTACGCAAGCGGAATGTATATTTATAAAATTACATCAAATGAATTTGTTGATGTGAAGAAGATGCTGATTGTCAAATAGTGGAATAGCGAAATAGTGAATATTATTTTATAAAGAGGTGGCCGGAAATGGCTGCCTCTTTTTTTATATTTCTTTTTAATATTTGGAAAGATATTTTTGTAAACTTATAAATTTATTAATAACAAAGGGTAAAAATATTTATGCAGGATACAAAAGCGTGGCTTTTAGAAATTGGTAAAACAATTGATGCAAGAGATGCAAAGGGATTTTCTGAGTATTGTACAGAAAATGGTGAGTTCCGTTTTGGCAATGCGGAATCAGTTACAGGCAGAAAGGCTATTGAGGATTATGTTGCGGCATTTTTTGTTATGATTGGCTCAAGTTCACATGAGGTGTTAAATTGCTGGGATAACGGTAAAGAAATAGTTTGGGAAGGCAGAGTAACATACACAAGACTTGACGGCAAAGTGGTTCCCGTTAACTTTACTAATATTTTTTACATGAATGGCGACTTAATTGAAAGGTATTTGATATTTATTGATAATACACCGCTCTTTGCGTAGGGTCATGATCCCCTCTAGCTCCCCCTTTCAGGGGGAGAACTAATGTTCATCGCTTTTCTGTACAGACGTCCCGCTGGGACGTCTCAAAATTTGAAATTCACAATCAGAAAAATTTAAACCTGCCAGGTCTTAAAGACCTGGCAGGTTTTGTGTTAATTTTAGCTCTTTGAATGAGATCCTTCGCTTCGCTCAGGATTAATGGGTTACTTCCTTGGTGGAGGTGTATGCAATGCTACTTTATTGCCTTCGGTATCAAGGAAAATCGCAAAATCACCAATTTCAGGTGTAATTGCTGTTCTTGGAACAACAACCTTACCACCTGCTTTATCAATTCTTACCATCATTTCATCAATAATTCCGTCAGCGTTCAGGTAAACCATAGCGCCTTTATCGCTTGGCACATATCCTTCACCGTGTACAATCGCGCCGCTTACCCCGCCCTGCTCATCGTATGGAAGGAAACCCATTCTGAAGGGTCCCATCATCTGATCGGCAATACTTGCTTCAAAAATTGCTTCGTAGAATTTTTTTGCTCTGTCGAAATCAGTTACGGGAAGCTCAAACCAGTTTATTGTGTTTCTCATAATAAATAAAGCCTTTCTTTTTTGTTAATTAAAATTATGTAACAAACATAAGCAAGCAGGATGAATCTCACTTCTTAATTCTTGCTAATTTGTGTTCAAAAGAATTATAGCTCCCGCGCATAACCTCGGGTGATAAGCCGTATTTCTGCTTAAAGAGCCAGCTAAACGAGCTTAAGCTCTGGAAACCGACCTCAAAACAAACTTCGGTAATACTCATTTCGGTTTTCATAATGAGGCTGGATGCCTTATCAAGTCTTTTATATGTTATATACTGGTAAGGTGTATCGCCAAATACATTTTTAAATAATCTGATGAAATGAAAATTTGACATACATGCGACTTTTGCGGCATCTTCTATCTTAATTTCAGTATTAAAATTATCATCAATGTAATCCTTGGCGTCATTTATCTTTTTGTATACTTCTATCTTTGTTGATCTTTTCACGGAGGGTATTCTGTGAATTTCCTCGCCAACCTGTTTATGGATTTCAAAAAGAACTTTTAAGAGCAGGAAAAATTCTTCTTCAAGCCACTGGTCGTCATCAAATCCGGTTTTTGACGCAAGTGTGAATTTATAGATATAAGGCATTAATCTTCCATCGAAGGGATATATCATTTCCATAAATGTAACGGGTTGGTTTGATTCAGCCATATTGTGCGCACCACCACCCTCGAGAATATTTTCTTCACCAGCAACGATACTGTTTAACACCTCCTCGGCGAAAGAGGGTCTGAAAAAAACTGAAAGAGTTTCGCATTCAGTTTCAGATTGTATCCTTGCGGAATACTTCTGCCCGTTATTAAAAATTAAGTAATTGTATGGCTGAACCCTGTAGCTTCTTTGTTTAGTTGCAAAATACTCTTCACCTTTCAAAGTGAATTTTAGGGTTAATGGACCGGTATGCAGCGGGTAATAAGCTGATTTGGTTTTGTTGTAAATGACCATATTCGGCCATCCCACTTCGGGGCATGGAGAACTAACATCATAGCCTGGTTTTGTGTAATCCGGGTAGCCTTTTAGTATCATAATAAATTGAGTTGTTGGTGAACTTAGAAACAAGTCAAGCAACACCAACAACGGGGGTTTAGTTTTGGTTTAAGCGAGAGCA
This sequence comes from Ignavibacteria bacterium, assembly GCA_031430615.1. Lineage (GTDB taxonomy): Bacteria > Bacteroidota > Ignavibacteria > Tepidaquicellales > OLB5 > OLB5. Next base: position 5,311 of record JANPBV010000381.1, read on the forward strand.
GGCAATTTTATGCATAAATGAAGAATTTTACAATTGAAAAAGGAGTAAGTAAAAAGGCATCCCGCTAAGTAGAAAAACGGGACTGCCTTTCTCCAATTCGTGTAGCAAGGCGTGGCAAAAAACGCAGAAAGTAAAAAAGCATGTTTCAGAAACCAGCATATTAATTGACCCTATAACGCTTTCAATCTTCACTTTGAATTCATTGCACCAAAGATAAAAATCATAAGAAATAGGATATAATTTGATGTTTAGATGGAAATTGGCTGTAAATTGAAACAATCGTAATAAAAATTCCTTAAAATAAATCAATATTTAACGCTAAAATACTTGCATTTTTTAATAAATGCATATATATTTGAGTAATTCCAATGAAAAAGCCACTAAAAATAGCAAGTATTACTTGTCTGCTGATAATATTAACTGCGGGCTTACTTTATGCAGCCACTGAACTGCAATATTTTACTGGGAAAAATGAATCAGATACAATTCTTTTGGAATGGAAAACAGGTACCGAAGATAACCTGAACCGTTTTGAAATTGAAAGAAGTGCATCTGAACCAAACAACTTTGTAAATATTGGCAGCGTGACAGCAATTGGTAATAATTCATATTATTATTACAGAGATGCTGCTGCACGCCAAAGTTCAAGTCCGATTTATTATTACAGGCTGAAAATAGTTGATAACAACGGCAATCATGTATATTCGCAGACAATAACCGTTGCACATGTTATATCCAGTGTACGCGATACCTGGGGTAGCATTAAGGCTATCTTCAGATAGCAGACGGTTTTATACCACCCGCGGCTATACCTCATTTCCGATAAAGAGAATCCACAATTATTTTTTATTACCATTCAAAAATGATTATTTAAATGTTTTCATAAATTAATCTAAAGGAGAATGATTCATGGCAGATACAAGACCGGCAGTTGCTTCAATAACACAGGCAGATATTGAAGACGGAAAAATGATGGCGATACTTGCCTATATCTTTTTCTTAGTACCGTTATTTGCAGCAAGAGATAAGAAGTTTGCAATGTATCACACAGAACAGGCAATAGCTCTTTGGATTGCATTCATAGCAATTTATATAGTTATAACAATTTTAACAATTGTGGTGAACCAGATAAGCAGCACATTAGGATGTGTAATCTCAATCCTTGGTATACTTCCCTGGATAGCTTATATTGTATTATGGATAATGGGTTTAATGAACGCAGTTGGCGGAAAAGTAAAAGAGCTTCCGTTAATTGGCGCTTGGGGCGCAAAATTTAATTTAGTAAAATAAAATATTAGTTTTCATCAGGAGAAAATAAATGGCAGAATCAACAAGACAGGTTAATTTTACACAGGAAGATGTTAATAACGGAAAAACGATGGCAATAATTGCCTACCTGATATTCTTTATCCCGTTATTGATGGATGATATGAAAAGAAATAATTATGTAATGTATCACGTTGAGCAATCAATTGTGCTGCTTATTGTGAATATTTTAGCTGGCATAATAGGCACAATTACATGCGGTATTGGCTTTATATTATATATTCCGTGGATAGTATTTTTAATTATGGGTATGATGAATGCCTCGAAGGGTGAATGCAAACCTCTTCCGCTTGTTGGACAGTTTGGTGAAAAATTCAACCTTGTTAAATAATTAATCAGCCAATAGATATTTTTAAAAGCGCATTCATTTTTGGATGCGCTTTTTTTTATATATTATTGAATTTATTTTGAAACAATATTTGTAATCTAAGGTTTAATATTCAAATTGAACTAATACAGATTTTGATTAAAACCAGTTAAAATGAACAATAACGATCAGTTAAATCTATTACGGATATTTTTCCTGATATCGGGAATACTGAACATTCTTTATGGTTTGGGTTGGTCAGGCTATACAATAATTGGTGGTTTGATAACATGCGGTTTAGGCTGTTTGTTCGGAGCAATACCGGTAATAAATATAATAGCATGTGTTATGGATTTTGTTTCTTACAACAGGCTTAACAGAATGAACCGCTCAGGAACATATGGTACTTTACAGTTTGCCGCAATATTTGATATAATCTCAATTTTGACAGGAAACGTTACGAGCATGATATTTGGTATAATTGCCCTGATATTTCTGAATAACGAAGAAGTGAAAAATGAGATGAGGCAAAAAGGGATTTATTGATGTGAAACGTGAAATGTTAGAAGTGGAATGCGAAACCTGAAACAATTAATTTGATAATTATCTTAATGAGAATATGCAATATAATAATCAGTTAAATACTTTAAAAACATTATTCCTGATATCAGGGATACTGAACGCAATTTGTATATTTGTATGGTTAGGAAATACTATTTTAGGAGCAGTTGCCTTTTGCGGGTTGGGCTGTGTTATAGGAATTTTCCCTGTAATAAATGCAATAGCCTGTGTACTGGACTTTATGGTCTACAACAGGCTGAATAAATTTAATAAAACCGGTACTTATAACACTATCAGGTTCGCAGCAATATTTGATATTATATCAATTGTAACGTTTAATATTACAAGCCTTATTTTCGGGATTATTGCACTCGTAATGATAAGTAAACCTGAAGTTCAGCAGGAAATGGTTAATAGAGGGATCTATTAACGTCAAATGTGAAATGTGAAACGTGAAACGTCAAAAAATGTAAAACCCGAAGCTATAAGTTTCGGGTTTTTGATATATGCTATTTGACATTTGAGCTTTGGCATTTGACATTGCAAAAAATGGATCCTTCCTTACTCCTGCTACACAGGATTAAGGCGTGGCACTTCGTTCAGGATGGAGAATTATTTATTATCTACACCTTCCATATCAGTTATCATACCTTCAGTTCCGGTTAGTGGTTTTGGCTTTTCATCTCGGTTCTGTATATAACTTTCTTCCTTATATCTTGAAGCAATGAACATAAATATAATAGCCGTTACAAACATCAATCCGGCAAAGAACCAGAAAAAAGTTGGTGTACCAATTGTTATGTAATCCTGTAAACGCGAACTTACCTGCGCAGTAATAAGGTTACCAAGTGAAACCGATAGCAGCCACAAACCCATTACAAACGATTTCATGCTGTTTGGGGCTTGGGTATATGAAAATTCAAGGCCGGTAATAGATACCATAACTTCTGCGGCTGTAAGGATTACGTAAGCAAAGAACTGCCATAAGATGCTTGGTGTTGCACCACCTATTATTTGTATCTGCGCAACAGCAAGCAGAGCGAATGAAAATCCCGCAATGAACATTCCAATAATTATTTTTCTTAGAGGTGTAAGTTTAAATACTTTATTAATTGCAGGATAAAGAACATATGTAAAGAGCGGAATAAATATCATTATCAATATAGGGTTAATAGCCTGAATTTGCGACGCCAGAAGCTCGAATCTTACAAATCCAAGATTAACAAATTTATCCATTTGTTCAGCCTGAAGTACCCAGCTTGAGCCTGTTTGATCGAAGAGGGACCAGAACACAGCTATAAAAACATACATTATTGTCAAATTAATAATTGCCTTTTTACCCTGCTTAGAAAATATATCGCCTTTGTACTGCTTCCATCCGACAGGTGGTACTGCAATGAATACCTTATGACCCATATAAAAAACAATAGTAGCTACAAGCATTAAAAAGCCGGGAACACCGAAAGCTATATGAGGTCCATAGCTATCAAGCAGTACGGGAGTTAATAGTGATGATGCAGCAGCGCCAAGATTTACTGAGAAATAGAAATATCCGAATATTTTTTCGAGGAGATGTTTTTTTGCTTTTGTGAACTGATCACCAACATGAGCTGATACGCAGGGCTTTATACCACCTGAACCCATTGCAATGAGCGTTAAACCTATTGTGAGCCCAAGTCTTGTATCATCCATTGCAAGCGCAACGTGACCAAGCACATATACAACTGAAAGGGTTATGATCGTTTTATACTTTCCCCAGAGTACATCACTTAATATTGCGCCGAGTATTGGGAAAAAATAGTTTGCCATTGAGAAGTAATGATACCATGTGGTAGCATCGGCATCAGACATTGGTTCAACTGTGCCTGAGCGATTCATGATATACTGCGTCATAAATACGACGAGTATGGTTTTCATTCCGTAGTAGCTGAAGCGCTCGGCAAGCTCATTGCCTATAATATAGGGAATGCCTTTAGGCATTTTGTTGTCTTCAGCTGTAACAGTAGAGTTAGTCATAATTTCTGTAGTTAAAGTTAAGAATAACTATGCAATTAAGTCATTGAAAATTTTATATTCAATGGAAATTACAAAATAGGAATTTTAATGTTATTATAAGCTAAAAATAATTTTCGTATATTTCCAATCATTCCACAAATTTAATTATTGACCTCACCCCCTGCCCCCTCTCCTTATAGGAGAGGGGAGCGAAAAGTTTGAATTTTCTTCCCCTCCCTCTCCTCATAGGAGAGGAAGAGGAAGGGTGAGGTTATAACGGCTATTGGTACAACTGATATTCTCCCGTTGTTGGTCTTGTGACCAATAACAAAATTATTCGTTAATTTGTTGGTGACAAACTACGGAGCAGTCGTTGCACCAACAAATGGTGAAGTGAGATATAAAAACTTTAATGGATCCCCGCCTCCGCGGGGACAAGGCTTAAATATTGTCTAAGTTCATACATTTACATAACCATTCGCATTACTCACTGCTTGATGCAATATGCACCATTGATGGATTAGTATATGCCGCAAAAGAGCATAATATGCCCGCAATTGCGCTTACTGATCACGGGGTTATGTACGGCTCAATGGAATTCTACAAGAAGGCGCAAAAAGAAGGCATTAAACCTATTATAGGATGCGAAGTATATATAGTAACAAAAGGCTCAAGATTTGAAAAAGGCACCAAAGGCGAAGAGTCAGCAGATACCATGCTTGGCAAAGATAAATCAGCTAAGACAGGAGGCAAAGGTTCAGGCAGGAAATCGAATTACAATCACATGGTTCTCCTAGCTAAAGATTATAGGGGTTACCAGAATCTTGTTAAGTTATGCTCTATAGGTCATACAGAAGGTTTTTACTATAAGCCAAGGATAGATTCCGAAATATTAAAACAATACAGCCAAGGTCTTGTGTGCCTATCGGCATGCGCGGGCGGTGTTGTATCATCTCACATAGCAAAGGGCGATTTTGATGGGGCAAAAGAAGCTGCTGAAATATATAAAGATATTTTTGGAGCTGAAGATTTTTATCTTGAGATACAGAATCACGGGATGGAAATTGAGGCAAAAATACGAGAACATGCTCCAAAACTTGCAAAAGAGTTAGGTCTGAAAATTATTGCGACAAATGATATACATTATATTAAATATGAAGATCACATTCCGCATAATATTTATTTATATATAAGCACTGATCTCTCGAAAGATAAAGAAGGCAAGAACCCTGAGAAGGATTTGAGGTATGAAACAGACCAGGTTTACTTTAAATCATCCGAGGAAATGTGCAAATTATTCCAGGATTTCCCGGAAGCCATACAATCAACCCTTGATGTAGCAGATAAATGTAATCTTGAATTACCAAAAGGTATATATCATATGCCGGACTTTCCTATTCCAAAAGAATCAGACGCAAAATCACTTGATGAATATTTCAGGCTGCTATCACATGAAGGATTAAGGGAAAAAATAAAGAACGTTACACAGGTTGAAATAGACAGGCTTGATGTAGAGCTTGATGTTATAACAACGATGAAGTTCTCAGGTTATTTTCTTATTGTAGCAGATTTTGTAAATCACTCAAAACGTAACGGAATTTATGTGGGTCCGGGCAGAGGAAGCGCAGCAGGCTCATTGGTATGTTATGCATTGGGTATCACAAATGTAAATCCGCTTGATTATAATTTACTTTTTGAAAGATTTTTAAACCCCGAGCGTGTATCAATGCCCGATATTGATATAGATTTTCAGGATGATAAGCGAGATGAGGTAATAGAATATTCACGCGGAAAATACGGTTCAAATTCAGTATCACAGATAGCAACATTTAACAAGCTTAAAACAAAAGCTGTATTAAAGGATGTTGGCAGGGTTCTGAATTATCCTTTTGATACAATCAATGAAATTACAAAGCATGTTCCATCAATTTTCGGTAAGATAAAATCACTGACCGATTGTTATAAAGATATCCCCGAGTTTAAGCAGTATTTTGACCAGGCTAAGGAACGTAAAAAGCTTTTAGATTATGCCATAGTACTCGAGAACCTAAATAAGAACGTGAGTATGCATGCATCGGGGGTTGTGATAGCGCCTTCGGATATATCAAACTATGTGCCTATAGCAAAAGTGCCTCAATCCGATAACCAGTACATGACTCAGTATGACATGAAGATGTTAGAAGAAGCGGGCTTGATAAAAATGGATTTCCTTGGACTTAAGGAATTAAAAATTCTACAACAAGCTGTAGAGCTTATTAAGGTTCGGCATGATATTTTCATTGATCTGGATAAACTTACCCTTGATGATGAAAAGACATATGAAATGTTTGCAAACGGGCATACTATCGGAATATTCCAGTTTTCAAAACCTAAGATGAGGGAATACCTAGCAAAACTAAAGCCAAAGGATATAAACGACCTTGCGGCAATGAATGCATTATATAGACCTGGACCGATGGATCTAATTCCAGAATTCATAGATAAAAAACATGGCAGGAAAAATGTAACTTACCTGCACCCAGATATGGAGCAAGTGTTAGATGAAACATACGGAGTAATTGTTTACCAGGAACAGGTAATGCAGCTTGTGAGAGTGATAGCAGGTTACTCGCTGGCTAAAGCGGATATTGTAAGACGGGCGATGGGTAAAAAAGATGAGAAGCTGATGAAGGAGCAGGAAGAAGAGTTCATAAAAGGCGCAGCTGAAAAAGGACATAACAAAAAAGTTGCAAAAGAAATTTTCAAATTAATTTTAAAATTTGCTGATTACGGTTTCAATAAATCACATAGTGTTGCATATTCAGTTTTAGCGTATTACACGGCATATTTAAAGACCCATTACTCACTTGAGTTTATGACGGCACAGCTTAATTGCCGTTATGGCGATATGGAAGAAATGGTTCTGCTGATAAATGAATGCAAAAGGATGAAAATTTCTCTTAGTCTGCCAAATATTAATGAGTGTTTTTCAGCGTTCACGATTAATCCGAATATTGAAAATCAGATATTATTTGGGCTAACAGCTATAAAGAATGTTGGCAAAACTGCTGTTGATAATATCATTAAAGAAAGAACAGAACATGGACCATTTGAGAGTTTTGTTGATTTCTGTTCAAGGATAGACCCAAAGGTAGTAAATAAAAAATCATTTGAATCACTGATATATGCAGGCGCATTTGATTGTATGGAGCTGAACAGGAAAAAATTATTTGATTATTACGAGGCTGCAATACATAGATACTCTCAGAAAAAGAGTGAGAGTAAAGGGCAATCAAGTCTGTTTGGTTCAGAAAAATCAAAAAGCGGGGTGAAGGATGTAATATTTACTCAGCTTAGTTCAGATTACAGAGATTGGTCTGACAGGGAAAAACTTTCATTTGAAAAATCAGTTTTAGGATTATATGTAAGCGCTCATCCTTTAAGTGATTTTGAATATGAGATAAATAAACTTAACCCTTTCAAATTTGGTGATGTGTTGGATGTTGATAGCGAAGAAATTGATTTCAACCAATTGCAAAGAGTAAGGATGTGCGGTATTATCACAGACCTTAAAATAAAAATGAGCAAGAAGGGAAACCGGTTTGCAGTATTTACACTTGAAGATTTTACGGGTCAGGGTGAGTGTGTTGTTTTCCCGAAAACATATGAGCAATACAGGGAAATTATGATGGATGACCAGATTGTAACAATTATAGGTAAAGCAGAAGAAAATGGAAACTCGATAAAACTGATAGTTGATGAAATTAAACCATTACATAAATTAACTGTTGAAGATAAACAATCGTTAAAGATAGTGATAATTATAGATTCCAATAAATTTGATGCAGCCAAATTGTTCCAGATTAAGAGCATTTTGGGTACAAATGAAGGTGAATCTACTGTAAATATACATCTTAAGAACGGACACAAAGAGAGCAAAATGGAACTAGAAAATGTAAAAATAAATTATGATAAATACACTGAAAAAGTTTTAACAGAGATTTTCGGTAAAGATAATATTATATTGCAGTAATACAAAAATTATTTAAATATACATATACATTTCGTAAAGGAGAGAAAATGAACGCTATTGAATTCACAGATGCTAATTTTGACCAGGAAGTACTTAAATCTGATGTTCCGGTATTAGTTGATTTTTGGGCTGTATGGTGCGGACCATGCAAGATGATTGCCCCATTCGTAGAAGAGCTTGCCGGAGAATACCAGGGTAAGGTAAAGGTAGGCAAAGTTGATGTTGATAATAATCCAAATATTTCTGTAACATACGGAATAAGAAGTATTCCAACATTATTGATTTTCAGAGATGGCAAGATAGTTGACCAGATAATAGGCGCTATTCCGAAACAGGCAATGGCTCAGAAGTTAGACGCCCAGCTTCAGCCGGCATAAATAAAGTTTTAAAACATTATTTTAAAGACCCGCTAATTGGCGGGTCTTTTTTATTTATTTTTAGCTAATTTTACATAATTGATGACTAAAAACAGGTAAACTTGTTAGAGATAAGCAAAATATTGCAGGCAGCATTGATATTTGTAACAATGATATTGTTAACTCTTGCATTTTTTTCACGCAGAATATTCCATAATATTAATACAAGATATATACTTATTACCGGCGCAGGGATAACTGTTATTTGTTTATTTTTTCTGGAATCAGTAATCATCCATTACCTCTTAAAGTTCTATCATTTTGCAGGATGGAGCGGCTATTTTCTATTTTTGTTTTTGTTCTTCGTATTACTCACCCCTTTCATTTCTACTTTATATAAGAGTATAGTTACATTTAAATTTAAAAACCTTTCTCCTCAATTAGCCATGCCTCAAACCGGCACTGTTGAAGAAAGCATTGTTATAAAAACTGAAATTCCTGAGGACAGTATAAAGCAGACATTGAGTACTGAAATTGAAATACCACAGAAACCAGAGGAAGTACAGAAACAAGAAGAAATACAGGTACAAGATGAGGTTCTGAGTGACGAGATAAAGAAACCTGCAATAAGCAAGAAAAAAACTGTTCCCAAGAAAATTACAAAACCAAAGAAAAATACAACTGTGAAGAAAAATACAGTTCCAAAGAACAATTCAGGCGGAAAGAAAGATACAGGCGGGGAAAATGCGAAACATTAAGTTCATATTATTTCTAATTTCATTTTTTTCTATACTCTCAGCGTTCAGCTGCAACTCGAGCGAGACAAAGTCGAAAGTAAATGAAAAGAAAAGTCTATCAGATGATAATTTCAATCCATACTTCCCTTTGAAAGAAGGCAACAAGTGGGTCTACATAAATGAAGCTCCCAGAGAAGAAACAGAGTTATTTACAGTACAGGCAAAAGATGTAAAAAAAGTTGATGGCGGTATACAATTGAAAGTAAGCTCATTCCCCTACCTGACAAAGGATAATGAGGAAAGATCACTTACCGTTAAAGCAAATGGTGAGATAGAAATTAATAATTACATGGGTACAAGTGGTGTATTTATCCCCAGACCTGAAGATTTTATGATTGGCTACAAGTGGAGCTTTGGAAATTTCAGAGGGTACGTGCAGGGTAACAGTGACCCCGCTGTTACAGAAGATGGTGTATACCCGGAGTGCTACTATGTAATGGTGACAGACGGGTTTACTTTTAGTTTTGAGATGTGGTTTAAAAAAGATGTTGGTATTGTAAAATGGGGAGCCAACAGAACAAATCCGCCGCAGCTTAAAGCAATATATTATGTTTTAAAAGAGCATACTTTAAATTAATTTATTTTAGGACTACTTCCTAAACTTCGTATAGTAAGTCAAGAAAGTCCCGTTTTTGTTGAGATTTCGTATCCACGACCTAACTGAAAAATCAGTCAAGAAAGTCTTGGCAATTCAAAAAATCATTAATGATATCACAATAATTTGCACGACATTCTATTTTACATATTTGCTGCGGTAATACTACTTTCTGTAATGCGCATAGCATTTATTTCAAATGTGAAAAGTTCATTAAAGAGCTTTGCATATTTATTAAGCGGTATATTCGGATTACTGATAATTACTAATTCTCAATTGTTTTCATTGTTAATTTGTTTATTATTATTGATGATATTTTTCACCGCTTTCCTTTTAAAAAATAAAATTAATGAATATTTAATTATTGATACCGGGGCAACTTTAAAAACCAATATATTTCCAGCTTTGGTAATTAGTTTACTCACTGCAATACTTGCAAGTCTATTTGGAAATACCAGATGGCAAATGATCAATATTGATTACAGCCTGAATTCCTTTACTATGATTTTCACCAAATATTTACCATTTATTTTGGCTATATCGCTTTTATTTTCTGTAATGATTCCTGTACTTTTCAGGATTGTAAGATTATCCGGAGTAAAGAGCTGATGGAAACGGGGATAAATCATTTCATTTTCATAAGCGCAGTCTTTTTGGGGATTGGACTGTATATATTGCTTACAGCAAAAGAAGCGGTAAGAGTCCTAATTGGACTTTCAATACTTTTTTCCTCATCAATATTAAATATTTCAGCATTTTCAGGGTTTTGGAATTTCAATGCAGAAGGTCAGATTACAATTTTTTTGATAACAGCAATTTGTTTACTGAATATTTCAGCAGGAATAATATTATTCATTAAGCATTACAAAGTATATAAAACAAATCAGTTTGATGAGGTAAGCCGGGTTGAGTGAATTATTCATAAATACTACTCTCTATTATATACTCGCCATAATTGTTTACATATATATTGTATTAACTTCACTATATCTGATATCAACAGGTATTAGGAAACATACTTTAAATATAATCAGTAAACTAAAAGCTAAGATTCCAGTGCCCGAAGCTTTAAAAATAATAATTGATAATTCTGTAAAATACTTTTTTGCGCCAATAGTCAGAGGTTTAAGGTTAATTTTTAATTTTATTTGTTTAACAACCGGTTATATATATAAATCAGAAACATGGTTTACTTCAGAAATACTTCCTGAACTGGTTGAACCGGTAAACTATGCTTCACTAATACTAAGAAAATGTTATACTAACAGTCAAACTGCTATAATTACTGTGATTGCTCTCTTTTTTGTGGTATTTTATTTCATTTTAAGTATTTTTTAAAATTATTATTATTGTGTTCTTTATTTGCCGCTCCCGCTGGAGCGGGACAAGCACGGAGGAATTGGCAGAAACTTTCTTTAGCAAGCTAAAGCAAGTCAGGACTTTCAACTATTGCGTAGTTCCAAGTGAGCCGCGCTAAGTTTTGAAATCCTGTGCAAGAAACATTGTAACGGTGAGACTCCCTGTCATACAGAGCAGTGGTAACTGCGAAGAAAGTCGTTTAGCGGCACAAAAAATACATATCCTAAATGGGCAAATTCTTTGTTTATTGTCTTTATTCAGATTTACATGATAGATTATATATAGGTCAGACAGCCAATATTGAAATACGATTTAAGCAACATTGCAATAGTAAGGTGATTTCAACCAGGAGGTATCTTCCATACAGGATAATATATTCTGAAGAAGTTCCCGATAGAGCCTCATCATTTAGAAGGGAAAAAGAATTAAAAAAATCAGGCAGGAAATTTCTGAGATCTTTAATAAATAAGTAGTACTTGCCGCTCCCGCTGAAGCGGGACAAACACGGTCGGAATTGGTAGAACTTTCAACTACTACGTAGTTCCAAGTCAAGGCTTTCAACTGCTTCGCAGTTCCAAGTCAGGCGCGCTAAGTTTTCATAATTCAGATTTCATTATTTTGTTCTTTTGTACTTGCCGCCATGGCGGAATTGGTAGAAACTTTACACTGCTTCGCAGTTTCAAGTCAGGCGCGCTAAGTTTTCATAATTCAGATTTCATTATTTTGTTCTTTTGTACTTGCCGCCATGGCGGAATTGGTAGACGCGCTAGACTCAAAATCTAGTGAGGGCAACTTCGTAACGGTTCGAGTCCGTTTGGCGGTACAAGATTATAACCTCACCCCCTTCCCCTCTCCTAATCCCGCTAATTAGAAACGCGGGACTGCAAAAGGCACAGAAGGAGAGGGGTGAATAATTGATAGAATTATTTATCAATTTTAATTTTAAGTAAATTAAAATAATAAAATTTAATTGAACCAGGAAATAATTAATATTCTCTACAATTTTCTTCCTGAGCTATCTCTAGCAGTATCGGTAATAATTTTAAATATTTCACAGGGTATTGGTACTAAGAATAAAAGGTACAGTTATTATATCTTTGTATCCGGGATATTATTTTCTGCAATATTTTCTATAATGCAGTTATATATCGCTCCGCAGTTGTTATTTAGCGGAGCAATCTCGGCAGACCATTTCGCATATGGCGGTAGAGTACTTATTACTTCTGCAATGTTAATTATTGCTATGGTGTTTTATGATAAGGATATGTCAGATGAATTCAGCTTAGTATTAGTTTCAGTAATCGGCGCGTTATTAAGTGTAAGTTCATCGAATCTGTTTGTATTATTTATTTCATTACAGGTTATGATTATCCCTTTATACCTTATAATACATTATGAAATTAAACCTGCAATAAAGTATTTTATTTTTTCAAGTTTATTTATGGCAGTAATGCTGTACGGCTTTAGTCTGGTATATGGAGTAACCGGTTCAGGTAATTACATTGAATCGGCTAAATTTCTTTCGTTTAATCCTTACAATAATCTGGTAATGATAATAGCCGTAATACTTGTAACTTCCGGGTTTGCATTTTTGATCATAGCTGCGCCTTATAATTTAAGTTTTCCATTGCTTGCTGAGGAAATTAAGCTCCCCCACCTTGCGCAATTTGCAGTAATAAATGTAATGGCAGTAATTCTTGTTATGGCAAGATTTTTCATTACAATTTTTCATGATTCAAACACCTTCATCACAGATGGAGGCCAGTACAATTTAATAACCGGTGTAAACTGGCAACTAATGCTAGCCGTAATTTCTGCTGTAACAATAATTGCCGGTAACTTTGTAATACTTTGGCAGTATAACCTGAAGAAAATTGTAACATATAATATAATTTCACAGTCTGGCTACATGTTATTAGGAATAATCTCAGGTTCACCGGGCGGGATATCAGCAATGATATTTAGTCTTATTGTTTTTGTTATTAATTCCATTGGATTACTTTATTGTATCAAATTAATCAGTGTAAAATATAATATAAGTGATATTACCGGATTAAATGGTCTTGGTAAAAATGATAACCTACTTTTTCTTTCATTCATATTTTTTCTTTTATCTTCAGCGGGCTTCCCCTTAAACGCAGGATTTACCGGAAAAATTATGTTATATATTTCTCTTGGCACTAGCTCATATTTTTGGTTAATAGCTGTTGGTATTTTATCTTCAACGGTATTTCTTTACTTCATTTTTAAGTTAAGTATAATAATTTTTTCGGGTAAAAATGCCCAAAAACCATCAAAAACTGAAACGTTTTCATTGTTTTTACTGTTATTTCTATTGATTCCAAACATATTACTGGGATTTTACTTTGAACCAATATTAGATTGGGTGAAATATTGTTCAAATTTCTTTGGGATTTAGCATGTTTGTAACGTATAGGTGGTATTGTTTACATACACCTTTAATAGTATGTTTACTTGTAAATTATTCTGTATTTAAACATTAAATATAAAAATTCATGTGTGGTATTGTAGCATATTTAGGTAATAAACAGGCACTTCCTATTATTTTAAGCGGATTGAAGAAACTTGAATACAGGGGGTATGATTCAGCCGGAGTTGCGCTTATGTTTGATAATGAAATAGCTGTAAGAAAAACCGCAGGCAAGGTTGTTGATCTTGAAAATCTTTTAGCTAATAATGGTTATGATCAGAATGCCAGTATTGGATTTGGCCACACACGCTGGGCGACACATGGTGAGCCTAACAACCGTAACGCGCACCCTATATTTGATGAAGGAAATGAAATTGTTGTAATACATAACGGTATTATAGAAAATTATAACGTACTTAAAACAAGACTTGAGCGCGAAGGCTATCATTTCATGACTGATACTGATACTGAGTGTCTTGTTCATTTAATACGCTCTCACTATAAAAATGTTATGGATTTTGAAAAAGCTGTACAGCTTACACTTGCTGAAGTTGACGGAACTTACGGAATGTGCGTACTTTCAAAAATGGACCCTGATAAGATAATTGCAGCGAGAAAAGGCAGTCCGCTGGTTTTGGGTGTTGGCGATGGCGAGTTTATTATTGCTTCTGATGCTACTGCGATAATTCCGCATACACGCCAGGTACTCTACCTGATGGATGGTGAGATGGTAATTGTCACAAAAGATAAGTTTGAAATAAAGACAATTGAAGATGAAAAGATAGAGCGCGAGTTAGAAGAGATCACCTTTGATCTTGAAGAGATTGAAAAAGGCGGATATGAGCATTTTATGCTTAAGGAGATCAACGAGCAGCCGGATTCTATCACAAACACAATGCGCGGAAGAATAATAAAAGAAACAGGACTTGTAAAGCTTGGCGGCCTGATGAACGTTATAGAAAAATTAAAATTTGCGCCGAGAATAATTATTTCAGCATGCGGTACAGCATGGCATGCCGGACTTGTTGGCGAGTATATGATTGAGCAGATGTGTAAGATTCCCGTTGAGGTTGAATACGCATCAGAGTTCAGATACCGCAACCCGGTAATTTACCCGAATGATATTATGTTCGTTATCAGCCAGAGCGGTGAAACGGCAGATACACTCGCAGCGCTTAAGGAAGCTAAATCACGAGGCGCAGAGGTTTACGGAATTGTGAACGTTGTGGGAAGTACTATCGCAAGGGAAACACATGCAGGTATTTTTACACATGCGGGACCCGAAATTGGTGTAGCTTCAACAAAAGCATTTACATCACAGCTTACAGGTCTAGCGTTAATAGCCTTAAAGATAGCTCAATACAAGAATTCTCTTACTCATATTGAGATAAAAACTATCACTGATGAGCTTTTGCGCATTCCCGAGAAAATACGAGAAATTTTAACGCTTAACGATAAGATACTTGAAATAGCAAAAATATTTAAATACTGCCAGCACATGTTATACCTGGGCAGAGGCTATAACTTCCCTGTTGCACTGGAAGGCGCACTGAAGCTGAAGGAAATTTCATACATCCACGCTGAGGGTTATCCCGCAGCGGAGATGAAACACGGACCAATTGCTTTAATTGACCAGAACATGCCGGTTATAGTAATAGCGCCGAAGGATTCGACCTACGAGAAAGTAATTTCAAACATACGCGAAGTTAAGGCAAGAAAAGGTGTTGTAATAACTATTACTGATTTTGATTCCGATGGACATATTGAAGAACTTTCAGATTACACAATTAAGATACCTCATACACTTGAGATGTTATCACCTATCTTAACTACAATACCGCTGCAGATGTTAGCCTATCACCTTGCGGTACTAAGAGGCTGTAATGTTGATCAGCCGCGTAACCTTGCGAAAAGTGTTACTGTGGAATAAGACCCCACCCGCGCAGCACCATAGGTGCTGCTTGCCCTCCCCAAAGGGGAGGGAAGAAAAGAATTATTATTGTTGGAAAATACTGTGTGCGAAACCAGATTTGCAATTAATTGAGATAACCCGGTGAAAGCCGGGTTTTTTTATGGCTAATTTGGATTAATATTATTATATTATTGACAAATAATCCTATTAATGATGAAAAAAACTTTTCTGCTATTTTTTTTAGTCATATCAAACATTTTTACTATCAGCCAAATCCAAAAGGAATGGGGAAGAAATTTACCAGGACCCCTTTCAAATGAACACGGTACTTCCGTTACACTTGATGCTGATAATAATGTATATGTTGCAGGAATTATAAGTCAATGCGTTGCTATTGCAAAATATAGTCCGGGTGGCAATTTGTTATGGTCAAAGCAATCCTATAATTGTATTTTTGATGAAGCAAACCAAATCAGTGTAGATGCAAATGGAAATGTTTACGTAACAGGATCCAAGATCATTCAAACAAGAGATATTTTTCTGTATAAACTTGCAAGTAATGGAGATTCTCTTTGGTTTAAAACATTTGATTCACCGGGCAGCAATGGTGAGTATCCCTGTGGAATGGTGTTTGACAACAATAATAATATCTATTTAACCGGAGTTTCTCTATCTGCCAATTCAATTTTTGTAACTTTAAAATATAATTCATCAGGAGATGTTCTTTGGACAAAAACATACAATATGTTACATACAAATTACTCAACCCCCAATAGTATTTTTAGAGATACAGAAAATAATATTTACGTAATTGGAAGAAGTTCCCCAAATTCTATTGTAAGGTCGGTAGTTATTCTAAAGTATAACAATTCTGGCACAGAGCTTTGGACTAAATATATAGATACACTAGAGCTTGATCCAAATTCTTCTTGTATTGATCTAAATAATAACTTCTATATTACGGGCAACGATCTTAACTACCACTGCAGGACAGTGAAATTATCCAAAGATGGTGTTATTTTATGGTCGAGAACATTCCCAGGGAATTTGGGGGATATACGAAATGCGGTTTCTTCAAATAATTACTGTTACGTTTCAGCAACTGCAACAGTAAGTTCTCAATATGATATTGTTAGTCTATGTTATAATCAAAATGGTTTGTTACAATGGAGTGATACAGTTAATACCAGTGGAGCTGAAAAACCAATTATGATTCAATGTGACAATCAAAATAATGCATTGATATTAGGTGATATTTTCGGTCAAATTGGTTTTATAAAATACAATTCTACGGGTCAGCTTTTAACACTATATTCTGATTCAACAGCTGCTAGTTTGGGTTATGATTTTACTGTTAAAAATAATATTATTGCAGCAACGGGTGAGAGATATTCAAGCACTGGCTACTTCTATACAGCAAAATATTCACAAGTCATAGGTATTCACCCAATTTCAAATGAAATTCCAGAATCATATTCTTTAAGCCAGAATTATCCCAATCCTTTTAACCCGGCAACAAAGATAAAATTTGAGCTGCCAAAAGCAGGATTTGTAAAGATTATCATTTATGATGCAGCGGGAAGCGAGATAATTAAACTAGTTAATGATAACTTACAGGCAGGTGTTTTTGAAACGGATTTTGATGCCTCGCAATATCCAAGTGGTGTATATTTTTACAGACTGGTGACAGAAGAGTTTACTGTAACCAGAAAAATGATATTAATAAAATGACAAATGTTTAAAAATATTAAATTATTTCAGATTCTGATCCTTTCCTTATCCATTTCGCAATCAACTTTTTCGCAAAGCTCCGGCACAACATCATGGAAAGATCATAAAACCCTGCTTTATACGGGTGCGGGTTTATATAAAGTATTTTCTTTTACAGATAGTAAACAAGGAGAAACTTCCTATATTCTATCAGGTACATTAACATTCAGACCAAATAAGTATATTTTCTTAAATACCGGGGTTGACTTATACAAACCTGAATTCAGCAGGAAAGTTGTTGTTTCATTGAATTTCATCCCATCGCTGGGTTTTGAAGCAGATAATGTAATGTTATGTATAGGCGCAGGAGGTGGGTTATATGCCGGAGAAGGCGGTTTGACACTCAGGTTTTTATCAGGGTTTAAAGCAGGTTATTTCTTCAATAAAAAATATGCCGCTTCAATAGAGATTAAAAGTCCTATATATTATAATTCAGCTGCGGAATTTTTGTTCACAGCAGGGATAATGTTCGTTTTATAATTTTTGGTTTTGTTAAATATGTGCGACTCCTACGGAGTCGTATTAATTTTTCAGCTTTTTTATAAATGTTCAACTCCTACGGAGTTGTTAAAAACTATATAATACGCTTCTGACTATATGACCGCAGAGCGGTCAAACATTTATAGAAATTAATACGATATAATCCTCACCCCATAGGGGTGACACATAATTTTTTTACAAGGAACGGAATGAGTGCTCAATCTTTCTATCTATGGAATTACTTCGTAAAGGCGTGACGTCACTTCGTTCCTCGCAAAAGTATTTCTTAGTTTGGGAATATCTTTTACATTCCAAAACCCCGGATTATTCCTTATTTTTGTATTACCACAGTTAATTAAATTATACGAAAATGAAAAATATTAGATATTTATTACCGGTTTTATTTTTATTTATGGGTTTATCAGTGTATGCACAAATGGATGACGGCAAAAAAGATGGTGAAAAACCCGAACCCAAAGAACTTGTTGATGGCACTCTATACGGTGCTGATATTACTGCAGGTTCAACCATACTCACGGTCGCTGATATACTTGCTGATACAGCGGGATATTCAGGCAAAACCGTTGTTGTTAAAGGGAATATGGCAGAAATTTGCAGAGAAGCCGGATGCTGGACAGTCATAGGTGACGGTACAAGCTATATAAGAGCTATGACGCTGCATAAATTCGTTATGCCAAAGGATATGGATATAACAGGCAAAGTAGCAGTAGTTGAAGGTGTTTTCGCAGTTAAGGAGCTCACCGAAGAGCAGGCAAGGCATTTTGCAGAGGAATCAGGTAAAGACCCGAAAACAATTACAGGCCCGCAGAAAATGTACAGGGTTGCAGCGACAGGGATTAAGATACTGAAGTGAGACGTGAGATGTGAAACGTCAAATGTGAAACGTGAAACGAATTTGAGGGGCTGGAAAGCCCCTTTTTTAATAATTGAATTTTTTGCGAGGCGTTTTTTAGCCGAAGCAATCTCATATTGGATATAGAAAGAAATTAGATTTCGTACATATGGGCGATTGTAGTAATTACTTTCTGGATACCTTTCATCACTTCGTTCTGCAAGGCGTACCCGCCTTCGCCTTAGAAACAAGGCAAGCAGGTATGACATAAGACGGGGCTGTTGAGCCCATTTTTATTGTACCAATTAAGAGCATCAGGCAAGCCTTGACGCCTACAACTTATTCCCCTCTTGAGAACTTGCACCATCAGTCAGGTGGGTGGACGTCCCAAGTACTCGGGACGGACGGGGTGTGTTATGTTTTTTTTGCGAGTAGCATTAAAGACGATACAATCTCAAGAATTTTGTGATAATCTATGGGATTCTTTCGCTTCGCTCGCAAATGATTAATTGGTATAAAAAAAGGAACGCTCGAGAGCGTTCCCTACAAATTATATATTGAATAGATTCCCGCATACGCGGGAATGACACAACCTTTACTTAGCGAAAGTGAATTTCACTGTTTTGGTTTCGGTTCCCCTCATAAATGTTACCTCTGAATCTTCGCCGGGTTTGAATTTACTAAGAGCATCAGTGTAATCATATATGTTCTTAATTTCATATTGCCCCAGTTTTGTGATAACATCACCTGCCTGCAAGCCTGCTTTTTCAGCTACACCGCCTGATTTAACGCCTGTGATTTCAAGGCCCTCTTTTGTGCTTGAGTAATCAGGTATTACACCAAGAGTTACACGGAAACCCATATTGGTTTCTTTCTTTTCTTCTGTAACTTTGATGAAATCAATTTTACCCGGTAGTTTATCAATATAGTTTATAATGCCAACAACCATGTTAAGTACTTTTGCTTCGCCATCAGCATTGATGAACTGCCAGTCATCACTTGGTTTGTGGTAATCTTTATGCAATCCGGTAAAGAAAAATAACACGGGAATATCCTTTGCATAAAAGCTTGCATGGTCGCTTGGTCCATAGCCATCTTTATTATACGCAGCAGAAAAATTATAGGTTTTGTTTAGTGAATCAAGCAAACCCTGCCAGATTGATGAAGTTCCGGTACCGCCAATAGTTAGTTTATTATCAGTAAGCCTTCCAACCATATCAAGATTTATCATTGATACAACATTATACTTTTTCATTAATTCACTTTTGGTAAAGTATGCTGAACCAATTAACCCTGCTTCTTCACCACTGAATGTCATAAATATTATACTGCGCTTCAGGTCTTTTTTCTTTGATGAATAGTATTGTGCCAGCTCAAGTATACCTGCAACGCCGGATGCATTATCATCAGCTCCGTTGTGAATTTCGGCTACATGGCTTTCATGTAATGAGCCGTATTTTAAGCCATCACCTAAATGATCCATATGAGCGCCTATTACGATATATTCATTCTTAAGAACCGGGTCTTTACCTTCTATCATTCCAATGATATTATTGGTATTTGCTTTTATTCGTTCAAGATCAGTTTTAAGTTCTGCCATTCCCCCCCAAAACTCAAATGATTGCGGTACTCTTAGGCTATCAATAGATTTCTGAATTTCAGATAATGTCAGCTTTTTCTGATTTGTGAAAATGTATTCAACATAACTGCGTTTAACATTCATTACCGGTATACCTAAATTCTCACCGGGACCTGACATTCTGAGTTTTACAAGCTCCTCTTCACCGCTTTCGGGTCCTTTAATCACTATAATTCCCGTAGCACCCTGCTCTTTAGCAGCCGCACATTTTATACGCAGTCTTTCATATTTACTGAAAGGATTATCATGTGGTGTGTTATAGCCTGGTGAATACATCATCAACAATGCAATTTTGCCTTTAAGGTCAATGCCCGTATAATCGTTGTAATTAAGTTCAGGCGCGTTAATGCCATAGCCTACAAATACTATATTACCACTTGCTGTGCCATTTGATGAGAGATAAACGGGGGTGAATTCTTCACCAGCTCCCTTAATTTGCTCACCATTGCCAATTGAAAGTGAGTTACCTGAGCCAAGCTTTATTTCACTAATGTAATCAAATGGCTGTTTGAAGCCATCTTCACCCGCAGGTTTAATTTTATATTCCTCAAACTCGTTGATAATATACTCTTCGGTCAGCCTGTCACCATCTGTCCCGGGAAAGCGTCCTGCAAGTTCATCACTGGAAAGATATTTGATATGGTCGGATACTTCGCCTGATGTTATCTTTGGCGTTTTATCAGATGGTGATATAGCTGCAAATGTTGCAATTAAAACTGCTGATAAGAAAATTTTTAAAGTAAGCTTCATGATATTTAAATTTATATTAAAACTTTATTAGTTGTTGGTGAACTGCCGGGCAGTCGTGGCACCAACAACTGGGAAAATGTGCAACTCCTATTGAGTTGATGAAAAAATTAACTACAAGCAGCATTGACACAGTCAATGCACTCCAAAAAAAGCAGTTGATAAGTTGTAACTTGTATTATGCATTAACATAGTCAATGCATACAAAGAAAAGCCAAAAAAAAATTGATATTTGGTATTTGACATTTTGTTTTTACTCTACCCAGTCGCAAATAAAAACATTTGTTTCGCCCTGCTTTGCATTAAAGCGGTTTGAGCAGAATACAAATTTTTTACCCCCATCATGCAGAGAAAACATCGGAAAGCCGTCAAATGTATCATTGTATGTAACACGTTCATTACCTGTACCATCAACATTGATCATATACAGATCAAAATTCCTGCCCTTGGGATCATTCTGGTTGGAGCAATATATTACTCTTTTACCATCAGGAAAGAAATACGGACCGAAATTAGCGGAGCCATTGTTAGTTACCTGACGGATATTGGTGCCATCGGCATCCATAACGTAAATTTCGAGCATCCCCGGACGGATAAGTCCTGTTGCAAGTAAATCCTGGTATTCCTTTAACTTAGCAGGATCATCAAATCTTGAAGCGCGGAAAACTATCATTGTACCGTCATAGGAATAATATGCGCCGCCATCGTATCCTGTTATGTTTGTTAACTGTTTTACATCACTACCATCAAGGTTCATTGAATACAGATCAATATCTCCATTTCGTGTTGATGTAAAAATTATCTTATCGCCTTTTGGTGAAATTGTAGCTTCAGCATCATAAGCTTTAACATCTGTCAGTTTAACAGGATTCGAGCCATCAACATTAGCTTTATAGATATCATAATCCGCATATAGCGCCCAAACATATCCTTTAGAATGATCGGGTTTTTGCGGACAGTTATCGCCGCCCATATGAGTTGATGCGTATAGAATACTTTTACCATCGGGGTAGAAATATGAACATGTAGTTCTGCCTTTACCTGTACTTACCAAGTGTTTACCTGAACCATCGGTATTCATAATAAATATCTGGTCGCATTCATATTCACCGGTTGACTGAAATATTATTTTCGAGTCATCAAAGGAAAAATATGCCTCGGCATTTTCGCCGCCGTTGGTAAGCATCTGCATATTTTTCAAATGCTTTTCCTGCGGATAAATCAGGCTATCGCTTCCTGTTAGCTGCCCTTTTGAAGCATTTATTTCGCCGGGAATCCAAATAAATGAGTATGCCATTATGCATACAAAACAAGTTAAAATTAATTTAGTCTTCATATCTGCAAATATATTAAAAAAAGTAATCACGTTTTATGATAAAAGTCATATAAGAAAGGTAAGTTTGAAATGAGGGAATATAGATCCCTGATTAAGTCCTTGATGACAACTAAATGATTATTCTTCGAAGCGTTTTACCTCAAAAACACCTGCTATATTTCTTATTTTTTCAATAAGTTCATTAAGGTGGGTAATATTCTTTACCATAAGTATTACAGTGCCATCAAACAAAGAGCCTTTTGAAGCAATACTAACACTCTTTATATTAGTATTACTGTGTACTGAAATAACATTGGTAATTTCATTAAGCATACCGGGTCTATCCTCACCGCTTATTCTTAACCCAACAAAAAATTCATCTTCAACCTGTTCAGGCCATTGTACTTCTATAATTCTCTGCGGGTCGTTTAGGAATAAATTAGAAAGATTCCTGCATGATTTCTTATGTATCTTTATTCCTTCAGTCTTGGAAATAAATCCGATAATATCCTCGCCGGGTATAGGGTTACAGCAATTTGCATAAGAAAAGAGCAGGTCTTTAACATCACCGCCTGCAATAATCTTATTTTTTGCCCCGCGCGCAGTTTTTATATATGTTTCAAAAAGTGTCTGCTCATTTTCCTTAATTTTAACTGATTGTATTTTCTCAATTGGTTTTACCCATGAAGAAACAATTTCACCGCTGATGAGTTTATTGCGGTCTTTTACAAGATCATAAAGTTCATCGGTTGTGATATGATTTTCTTCTATGCTCAAGTATATGTGCTGAATGCTGTCAAACTTCATCCTAGGCAGAAGTTTCATCATATCATCTTCAGAAAGTGAGAGCTTCATTTTCTTAAGTTTCTTAAGCCATAGTTCCCTGCCTGTATCAATTTTAAGCCTGCGCTCATTATTAAAATATTTATGTATATCTGATTTTGCTTTATGAGTAACAACAAATTTTTCCCAATCCTGATGCGGCTTTTTAATTTTAGAGGTAATTACTTCAATCTGGTCACCGCTTTTAAGCTTTGAGTCCAGCGGCATTATCTTACCGTTTACCTTTGCGCCAATACATTTATAACCAACTTCGCTGTGAATATCAAATGCAAAATCAACCGGTGTGGAATTTACAGGCAGGATCTTCAGGTCACCTTTTGGAGTGAAAACATAAATTTCATCCTGATAGAGGTTAAGCTTTAGACCTTCCATTATCTGTTTTGGGGTAGACTCCTTTGAGGTGCTGTCAAACAGTTCCCTTATCCATGTTATCCAATCCTCCATCTGGTGGTCATTGGTACTAATGTTCTCCTTGTATTTCCAGTGGGCGGCAACACCTTTCTCGGCAACTTCATGCATATCCCGAGTTCGTATCTGTACTTCAACCATCTTGCCCTCGGGACCGATAAGCGTTGTATGTATAGACTGGTAGCCATTTTGTTTGGGGAGCGAAATGTAATCTTTAAACCTTTCTGGCACAGGTATATAGATTTCAGATGCTATGCCATATACTGTGAAGCAATCATTTCTTTCTTCGGTATCTAATATTATCCTTACAGCAAAAAGGTCATAAATTTCTTCAAATGATTTACTCCGGGACTGCATTTTTTTAGCTATACTGTAAAGATGTTTTGCCCGCCCTGAGACTTCGTACTTAAAGCCTTCTTTATCAAGCTGTTCTTTTATAGGCGCGATGAATTTCTTAACATAGTTTTCACGCTCACGTTTTTTTGCAATTACTTTTTTTGAAATTTCCTTGTAGAACTGGCGGTCAAGATATTTAAATGACATATCTTCAAATTCAGTTTTTACACGGGAGAGTCCTAGTCTGTGCGCAAGCGGTGCATATATTTCCATGGTTTCCCGCGCCATTCTAACCTGGCGCTCTGGGCTGAGATATTCAAGGGTTTTTAGATTATGCAGCCTATCGGCAAACTTAACGAGTATTACCCTTATATCGTTAGACATGGAAAGAAGCATTTTCCGGTAATTTTCTACCTGTTTTGCTTCATAATTCTCGAACATTCCTTCGATCTTGGTAGCGCCTTCAACAATATCAGCAATAGTTTCGCCAAACTCTGCTTTAACATCTTCATATGTGAACTTGGTATCTTCGACTACATCATGAAGTAATGCGGAAGCTACAGTGATATCATCTAATGGAATTTCTTCGGCTACAATTGAGGCAACTTCATAGGGATGTATAATAAATGGCTCACCTGATGCGCGTTTATCCATACGGTGCGCATTAAGGCTGAATTTAAAAGCATCACTTATGAGCTTTTCGTTAAATTCACCGAGGTTCTTCCTGCAAAGCGCAAGCAGGTCATCGAGCTTCTTTTTATATAATGTACTTAGCAAATTATGCAAAACCCCCATTGAAGCTATCTAAAAACCTTTTAAAAATCTATCAATCAAAACAAAATTAATACACAGGTTCAAAATCCCCCCTTTGCTAAAGGGGGGACAGACTCTT
Source organism: Ignavibacteria bacterium (assembly GCA_031430615.1). Classification (GTDB taxonomy): domain Bacteria; phylum Bacteroidota; class Ignavibacteria; order Tepidaquicellales; family OLB5; genus OLB5. The sequence continues at coordinate 30,245 of JANPBV010000381.1, forward strand.
TAGTTTTAGTTATTCTTCAATTAATCTTAAAATAAAATCTTTAATAAATTTTCAATGAGGGTTCTGCTTTTTCTTATCCGCATAATCCCTAATTTCAAATTATTATTCAATTCTTAATTCGTAATTAGAGTGTGCCGAATAATCTATCGCCTGCGTCTCCCAGACCCGGGACAATGTAGCCTTTATTGTTCAGCTTTTTATCAAGCGCGCAGGTAAATATTTTAATTTCCTTGTGATATTTCTGAACTTCCTTAATGCCTTCAGGCGCTGCAACAAGGCAAGCCACAACAATTTTACCGATGCCGGTTTTCTTTGCTTCATCAATTGCAGAGCACATACTTCCGCCGGTTGCAAGCATGGGGTCGAGTATATACACAATAGAATTCTTTTTATCTTTAAGCCTTGGGAACTTGAAATAATAACGTATTGGCTGCAGAGTTACTTCATTTCTATAGACACCTAAATGGCTTATCCTTGCTTCAGGGAAAATTGAGGCAAAACCGTTAGTTAATCCTAAGCCGGCTCTGAGTATAGGCATTAATACAATTTCATCTTTAATAATTGAACCGTTATAAGGCGCAAGTGGTGTCATTATTTTCTTAGCCTTTAAGCCAAGCTCCTTACCAGCTTCATAAGCAAGCAGCATGGAAAGTTTATCCACATAAGTACGGAACTCGAAATAAGAAGTATTCTTATCGCGAATTTTAGTAATGTAGCTTTTAACTAAGGGATGGCTTAACTGAATTAAATTTTTATATGCCATTTATTGGTTTTTAATTAATTCAGTAATGTTACGGATAAATTTGTTGTAACAGCCTGTGTTGAATTTGCTGTCTGTCCCTGCGCTGAGAGCTTTAGATCAAGTTTCAGGTTGGTGTTAGTTTCTTTATATTGAATACATCCGCGATTCAGATTTATGGCAATCTTACCATTGCCTGATGTTTCGGAGTTTTCTATTTTAATCTGCATACCGCGCTCTTTAACTTCTTTATTCTTAAATTCAACTACAAGCGCTGCTTCAACATTAGCAATTTTCTGGCCGTTCTTATCTTCAATGGATTTGAGTGTGTATTTAGCGTTGTTAACAACTTCAAAGAACAATACTGTTGTGTTGAATGATTTTGTCCAGTTTGAGTCAACTGCAACAGGTGTAGAAGGACAAACCTGGTATTCCTGCTGAAGAATTTCTTTTATAGATTCCTCGCCAAATGACTGCTTAATTTCCTGTTTATCTTTTTCTTTTAAAGTATCGCCAAGTGATTTAAAGAGTACTTCAAATATTTTTTCCAGTCCATATACATCAGTAATTTCACCATGTGGGCTTACCCTGATAAAAAACGGATTATTTATAACCGCATTATACTGTATGAATGCCGGGTTTTGCCTTATGCTATCGTTTATGTTTGAGTTATACTTTATGCTTTGCTCACCCATTGAAGAAGCTATGTTGATAGAATCAAAGTTGATCTTATAACTGATAATTCCGCCTGCATCAACATCATTAACTTCTTTTGAATAATAATAATTTATTTCGTTATCCTGCTTTACTTCTTTATCTTCTGTTGCAGGAGATTTTTCCATATTGGAGGTCTTAGCCACCATTTTATAATTGAACTTATCGCCTTTTTTTACAACATATTTAAGCTGAACCATTTCCTTGCCGGAAATGCTGTCTTTTTTAATTAAATCAGTTGTTTTGTTATCTTTATTAGTGTTTGTTTTATCATCTTTTTTATCGCCGCAGCCGTATATGTAAACAAATAAAGCAGCAAGAATGAAGTTCAGGAAAAAATATTTACGCATTTATAATGCCTTTCTACTATTAAAATGCGCCATTCCTATATATAGGATATGACGCGCATATTGTATTATGTAATCTGCAAATATACCCAAAATTTGAGGGATTTTCAAAGGTAAAGGAAGGTGAGAAAATCAAAACAAAAAACCTTCCTCCACTACGTGTAGTAAGGCATAGCTGCCCCACAAAGGAAAAACAAAAAAATCAACAACATTTTTTAGATATGCATCAGATAAGCTATTACAATTATAAAACAAATAATCCACTCAAGTTAAGTATGAGAAACTATTTTATGGATTTACGGAGTGTTAAAGAACCTATGGAAATTGAGCTGTCTTTTGCAAGGAGCCACTCCTTATGGCTTTTGGTTTCAGGGCTGGATTTAGTAACATTGAAATATAACTGCAGGCTATCACCTTTTTCCTGCACAATCTCATAGGTTCCTTCTTCTGAAATTGGCGGGTAACCGGACATTTTATAGTTTCTTCCGTCAAATTCATACTCAATGAACCATGAATGCATATCGGTGGAGTCATTTATATCACCAGCTGCTGACCACTTACCCTGTAACTTTGATACACTCTTACTGCACCCTCCAAAAATGATAATTATAGTGAACATCAGGACAAAAATCAGGAAGTATTTGTATAGTAATTTCATATTGAAAATAAATATAATGAAATAATGCAAAAATAGTTATGGAATTCAATTAATATTTTATAAAAAATGCATTTTATTCTCATAATTACCTCTTTTAGTCCAAAAACAAAAAAAAAATATTATTAACTGACCTTACGCAGAATTCCCGATAAAGCATGATTCAAACATAAAGGAATTGCCAAATTGAAGATATGGAAAATTAATCATAATTTAGTGAGTATAGAGCACTAATTCTCAGTATGTTACAATAACTCAACATTGTCAATGATATGATAACACTAAACATTCTATGAATAGATTCCCACTTTCGCCATGCCTGCGGCAGGCAGGTGGGATTGCGTAACATCAGTTATTAAGTGATAAAAATCATATAATCTATTGACGCGGGTCATATGAGAATATGACCATAAAACCTAATTTTGTAGCAGAATATGCAGATTTCAGAAGTAGTAAACCTAAAGGAAGGGACTCTCTGCTATCATTGCGGTGATATATGCAAGAGTCTGGATATTCAAAGTGGTGCGAAGATATTTTGCTGTACAGGTTGTAAGACTGTTTACGAGATCTTACATGAGAATAATATGTGCAGGTATTACGATCTTGATGAGACACCCGGAATATCACAAAAAAAGCTGGATAGCGCTCTAAGCTCGCGGTACTCTTATTTAGATGACCCGAATATCATAAGACAGCTTATAAATTTTACAGATGGGAATATTTCTATCTGTAATTTTGTCATTCCACAGGTTCACTGTTTATCCTGCATATGGCTGCTTGAAAAACTTCATAAGCTGAATAAAGGCATAATCCATTCTGAAATAAATTTCCTGCAGAAAAATCTTAACATAAAATTCAAACCATCAGAGGTAAGTTTAAGGGAGATTGTTGAACTTCTGGTTTCAGTCGGTTATGAGCCTCAAATAAGCCTTAACGATATTGAAAATAAAGTAAAATATCATTCCAATAAAAGCCTTTATTATAAAATCGGAGTAGCCGGATTTTGTTTTGGGAATATTATGCTGCTTAGTTTCCCGGAATACCTTGCGCCAATTGGTTCGCTTGAGTATAGCTTTAAACAATTTTTTGGACTGCTGAACCTGTTACTTGGAGCGCCGGTGTTATTTTATTCCGCAATCGATTATTTTAAATCAGCATGGAGCGGGATAAAACAACGAAGTATTAATATTGATTTCCCAATTGTACTGGGACTTGTTGTATTATTTGCCAGAAGCGCATTTGAAATAATCACAAATACAGGCGTTGGGTTTATTGATTCAATGACAGGGCTTATCTTCTTCCTGTTGATAGGGAAAATATTCCAGAGTAAAACTTATGATGCTCTTAACTTTGATAGAAATTACAAATCATACTTCCCAATATCTGTAACAGTAAAGAATAAAGATGGTGAAACTTCAATTCCCGTATCAAATCTGGAAAACGGCAATAGGATTCTTATAAGGAATAATGAGCTTATCCCCGCAGATGCGATTTTGTTTAACGGTATTGCTGATATCGATTACAGTTTCGTAACGGGTGAGTCTATCCCTGTGAGAAAAGTTGCCGGTGAAATAATTTACGCAGGGGGCAGACAATGCGGAAGTGTAATAGAGCTTGAAGTTTTAAGGACTGTTTCACAAAGCTATTTAACGCAGTTATGGAACAAAGATGCATTTATTAAAAAAGATGAAGATAAATTCAACTCTATAGTAAATATTGTAGGAAAGTATTTTACCGGAGTTATCTTATTAGTTGCAGCGGCAGCTTTTATGTATTGGTACCCTACAAGTTTAAGAACCGCTATTAATGCATTTACAGCGGTACTGATAATTGCGTGTCCATGCGGTATTGCGCTTACAAGTCCGTTTGCTTTAGGCAATGCGATAAGAATTCTTGGACGTTACAAATTTTACGCCAAGAATACCGGCGTGATTGAACGTCTTTCGAAAATAGATACTATTGTATTTGATAAAACAGGCACTATTACACAAACAGGCGAGGCAAATGTAACCTTTAATGGTAGTATATTCAATAATTACGAGTTGAAACTGGTTAAATCACTTGTACGTAACTCAACACATCCACTTAGCGGAAGAATTTATGATGCAATTGATACCAAAGAATTCTTTGAAGTTAAATCATACAAAGAGCTTTCAGGTAAAGGGATTGAAGCGTTTATAGATGGAGTAAATATTAAGCTGGGTTCGGCATTATTTGCAGCCGATAACAATAAAGTTCTTCTTAATAAAGGTAAGAATATATCAAAACCCGATACAAGAGTATTTCTATCGATAAACGGCTCGATAAAAGGATTCTTCGCTATTAATAATATTTACCGCACAGGGCTTGATGATATGACATCAGCACTTAAGGAAAATTATGAACTAATAGTAACATCAGGTGATAATGACGGTGAAAAGGAAAACCTCACTAAATACTTCGGCAATTCAAACCGCATATTGTTCAACCAATCACCTCAAGATAAACTAGAATATGTAAAGAAACTTCAGGGGAGCGGGAATAAAGTACTGATGATTGGCGACGGGTTAAATGATGCCGGAGCATTGAAGCAGAGTGATGTTGGTATTGCAATATCCGAGGACATTACAAACTTCTCTCCCGCCTGTGACGCAATATTTGACGCTTCTGAATTCAGTAATCTGAATAAAATAATAGGCTTTGCAAAAACAACTAAGAAGATTATAATCATAAGCTTCATAATATCCATTATCTACAATATAATTGGTGTAACAATGGCATTCCAATCGGAAATATCGCCTTTACTGGCAGCAATATTGATGCCTGCAAGCTCAATTACTGTGGTATTGTTCACAGTACTTTCAACTAACCTCATGGCAAGAAAAGAGGGTCTATAATGAGCGTAATAGTAATATTAATTTTTTTCAGTGTGCTTGTTGCAGGCGGATTTTTACTGGCATTCTTATGGGCAGTACGTTCAGGGCAATATGAAGATAAGTACACACCATCTGTAAGGATTTTATTTGATAATGATGAGGAGAAGAAAAAATGAAAAAGTTTGATCCAAGCACAAGTATACACGATTATTTAGTATTCGGTGAATTTGGCGATGTAAATCCTTCTATAACGGATTCCTCAACATTCACTTTCTTAAGTCCCAAGACTATGGCTGAATCTTTTCAGCATGAAATTGAGGGATGCTTTCTTTATTCCAGGCACTGGAACCCGATAAATAAATTCCTATCAAACGCACTTGCTAGATTAGAAGATGCCGAAGCCGCACAGGTAACATCATCGGGTATGGGAGCAATAAGTACAACAATACTGCAACTATGCAGCACAGGAGATGAGATAGTATCTGAGAGAACAATTTATGGCGGAACATATGCTTTCTTCAAGAACTTCCTGCCAAAGTTTGGTATTACAGTAAAATTTGTTGATATGCAGAAACCTGAAATGGTTGAGCTAGCTATATCAGATAAAACAAAATTAATTTATACAGAATCCATAAGTAATCCCCTGCTTGATATAACAGATATACCGGCTATAAGTAAAATTGCAAAAGAGCACAGGATAAAACTTGTTGTAGATAATACATTCAGCCCGATGGTAATATCACCATTAAGATTAGGCGCTGATATTGTTATACATAGTATGACAAAATACATAAACGGCTCAAGTGATTGTGTTGCGGGGTGTATATGTTCCACAAATGATTTTATTGCCAGTTTAACCGATGTTAATTCAGGCGCGACAATGCTTTTGGGTCCGGTGCTGGATAGCTTAAGGGCGGCAAGTATTTTGAAGAACCTGCATACTCTGCATATTAGAATGAGGAAACATAGTGAAAATGCAACTTACCTTGCTGAAGAATTTGAAAAACTGGGATTAAAAGTATTTTACCCGGGGTTAAAATCAAACAAACATCATTCATTACTGAATGAGATCAGGAATGACGGGTATGGGTACAGTGGTATGCTTGCAATAGATATTGGCAGTTATGAAAATGCTTCGGCGCTTATGGAAATGATGCAGAAAGAAAATGTAGGTTACTTAGCAGTAAGCCTTGGTTACTTTAAAACATTATTCAGCTCACCGGGTCATAGTACGTCATCTGAAATTCCGGTTGAAGAGCAGGAACAAATGGGACTTTCAGAGGGACTGGTAAGATTTTCAATCGGGCTTGATGGTGATATAACAATTGCATATGAGAGAATAAAAAAGTGTTTAAAAGAGCTTAAGATAATATAATTATACCTCACCCCCATCCCCTCTCCTATAAGGAGAGGGGGGATAAACCTGATAATAAAAGGTATGGACTCCCCTCTCCCAATGGGAGAGAGGTAAGAGGTAAGGGAAAGATCAGTATAAAATAATTTTAAGTATTTAACAAATAAAAACGAACTAAACTTAATTCAAAAAGGAGATTCCAATATTATGGAAATGGAAAAGTTCAGTTATGATAATCGGATAGTCCGCAACTTTGCTATCGCTACAATGATATGGGGTGTAGTTGGCATGTTAGTTGGCTTATTGATAGCATTTCAGATCTACATTCCGGCTTTGAACTTCGGCTTACCTTATACAACATTCAGCCGGTTAAGGCCTTTACACACAAACGCAGTGATATTTGCATTCGTAGGTAATGCAATGTTCATGGGTATTTATTATTCATTACAAAGAATAACCAAAGCCAGGATGTTCAGCGATCTTTTAAGTAAGGCGCACTTCTGGGGATGGCAGTCAATAATTTTATGTGCAGCGCTAACACTTCCTTTAGGTATTACCACCAGCAAAGAATATGCTGAACTGGAGTGGCCTATTGATATCCTGATCGCACTCGTGTGGGTGGTTTTTGCCATCAACATGTTCGGGACAATAGTGAAACGCCGTGAGAAGCATATGTATGTAGCTATCTGGTTCTACGTAGCGACTGTTGTTACGGTCGCAGTGCTGCACATTGTTAATTCTATAGAAATACCTGTTACATTATTTAAAAGCTACTCAATGTATGCAGGCGTACAGGATGCATTGGTTCAATGGTGGTACGGTCATAATGCAGTAGCGTTCTTTTTAACTACACCGTTTTTAGGCTTGATGTATTATTACCTGCCAAAAGCTGCAGGCAGACCGGTTTATTCTTATAAACTTTCAATTATTCATTTCTGGTCATTGATATTTATTTATATCTGGGCAGGACCTCATCATTTATTATACACTGCTTTACCTGACTGGGCACAGTCACTTGGCACAGTATTTTCAATAATGCTTATTGCTCCTTCATGGGGAGGAATGATAAATGGTCTATTGACGCTTCGCGGTGCGTGGGATAAGGTTCGTGAAGACCCGGTGCTTAAATTCATGGTTGTTGCAGTAACCGCTTACGGTATGGCAACATTTGAAGGTCCGATGCTTTCACTTAAGAATGTAAATGCTATTGCGCATTATACTGATTGGATAGTTGCGCACGTTCATGTTGGCGCGCTTGGCTGGAACGGTTTCTTATCGTTTGGAATATTATACTGGTTAATTCCAAGAATATATAAAACAGAACTATTTTCTAAGAAGCTGGCGAATGTACATTTCTGGATTGGCACTCTTGGAATAGTATTTTACGCAGTGCCGATGTACTGGTCTGGTATAACACAATCATTGATGTGGAAACAGTTCACACCGGAAGGCATTCTTCAATATCCAAACTTCCTTGAAACTGTAACACAGCTTATCCCGCTATACGCAATACGCTCAATTGGCGGCACGATGTATTTTGCGGGAGTTATAATTGGCGTTGTAAATTTATTTAAAACAATAAAGCTTGGTAAGCTTGAAGCTAATGAGCCTGCAGAAGCACCGGCAAGAGAAATGGTTAATCTTGCAACAGCAGGTGAAACCAAACACAGGTGGCTTGAAAGAAAACCGTTGCAGTTCACTCTTGTTGCGGTAGTACTGGTTTTAATTGGCGGTTTGATAGAAATCATTCCAACCTTCCTTGTAAAATCAAATGTACCGACAATTTCAAGTGTTAAACCTTATACCCCGCTTGAACTTCAGGGTCGTGACCTATACATAAGAGAAGGATGCAACAACTGCCATTCTCAGATGATAAGACCATTCCGTTCAGAAACAGAAAGATATGGTGAATATTCAAAAGCGGGTGAATTTGTTTATGACCATCCATTCCTGTGGGGCTCAAAACGCACAGGACCTGATCTTCACAGGGAAGGTAATAAGTATCCTAATGTATGGCATTACCTGCATATGCAGGATCCACGGCAAATATCACCTGGTTCGATTATGCCAAATTATGCATGGCTGCAGGAAAATGACCTGGATATTTCAACAACAGAGGCCAAGATAAATGCAATGCGCACGTTAGGAGTTCCGTATCCTGCAGGATTTGAAAAAATCGCAAATGATGAATTGATGAAGCAGGCAAAATTGATCACGGATGATCTGAATAAAAACGGCGCACCTGTTACACCTGAGAAGGAAATTATCGCAATGATAGCTTACCTGCAAAGATTAGGCATAGATATTAAGGGCGATAATCCTGCCAATTTGAAAGGGGTTAAGTAAAATGTATAAAGAAGTCCTAAAAAGTATTTCAGGTATTGAAATCTACCCGGAAATATCACTAGTAATATTCTTTGTGTTCTTTCTTGCCGTACTGGGGTGGAGCTTAACATTGAGCAAAAAATACATCAGCAGAATGGAAAATATTCCACTTGAAGATGATAATATTACAAGTAGTGAAAACAATATTATTGCAGGAGGTGTAAAATGAAAAAATTCCTTAATAATAAAACTGCAGTTATAACATTGGCGCTGCTTAACACAAGCATATTTGCGCAAAATACCACGAGTAAAGATGAAAGTATGAATGAATACTCAAAACTTGCCGGAGCAATGGTATTTTTACTGGTTGCATTCCTGTTCGTTCTGTTCTTCGTTCTATCAGCTCCTAAGTATACATATTCAGGCAAGCGGAAAAAAGAAGGGTTATCATTTTTAGCTAAACTCTCAAATGTGATGAACAGGGCTGTACCTATTGAAAAAGAAAAAGATATTATGCTTGAACATGACTTTGACGGGATAAAAGAGCTGAATAATAGTGTACCACCATGGTTTAATTTGTTATTTTACGGTTCTATAGTTGTTGCGGTAATTTATTTTGTGAATTACCATGTTATTGGCTCAGGTAATGTAATGGTAGATGAATATGTTAATGAAGTAAGGATAGCAAATGATAAACGTGAAGAATTAATACGTACAGGCGCGTTTATAAATGAAAATAATGTTGTATTGTTAACCGATGCTGCTGAGATTGATAAAGGCAAACAGATATGGAATGTGAATTGCACTCCCTGCCACGGACCCGATGGTGGAGGAACAGTTGGACCCAATCTTACAGATAAGAACTGGATACACGGCGGCGGGATCAAAAATGTATTTACAACAATCTCAAATGGAGTGCCCGCAAAAGGTATGATATCATGGAAAACCATGCTTTCACCAAAGCAAATACAACAGGTAAGCAGTTTCGTTTTAAGTTTACAGGGAACAACTCCTGCAATAGGGAAGCCACTTGAAGGTAATCTGTGGGTCGATACTGTAAAAACAGGCAATGATTCGGTAAAAGTAAATGATTCAGGTAAAGTTAAGATGGATTCAGTTAAAACAAAAACAGATACTAATAAAATTAAAACAGATACTACAAAGATCAAAAAAGATTCAATAAAAGCAAAATAATTTACGTTTAAAATTCCCTGCTGCCTTCATCCGGTAAGCAGGGAAAATTTTAAGAGCAGCAGCAGAATTTTATGCATATGCAAAGTCATAATACATTAATAGAAGCAGACTCTTTCAGGGATCACTTAGGTATAATTACCGATGACGGTAAAAGGAAGAATATTTATGCAAAAAAACCAAAAGGAAGGTTTTATAGCGCAAGGACGATATTCAGCATTTTTCTCTTAGCATTTCTCTTTGGAATGCCCTTAATAAAAATTGATGGACACCCTTTTATGATGTTCAATATTATTGACCGGAAATTTATACTATTTGGCCAGGTTTTTGGGACACATGATTTCTTTATTCTTGCTCTTGGTTTTATTACACTGATTGTATCAATAATTTTATTCACTGCAATTTTCGGAAGAGTGTTCTGCGGCTGGGCTTGTCCGCAAACGGTTTTTCTTGAAATGGTCTTCAGAAAAATTGAATTTTTTATTGAAGGCGATTACATAAGGCAAAAAAATCTCAATGCAGCGCCATGGTCGGGTTCCAAGATATTTAAAAAACTCCTTAAATGGGGAATATTCTTCGTTCTATCGGTACTTATTGCAAATACATTCATTGCATGGGTAGTTGGTATTGATGAGCTTAAGCATATAATCACTGACCCCGTTACAAAGCATATAGGCGGCTTTATTGCAATGATATTGTTCTCAGGCGCTTTCTATTTTGTATTCGCATGGTTCAGGGAGTATTCTTGTATATACGTCTGCCCTTATGGCAGGCTGCAGGGCGTACTGCTTGATAAGAGTACTACAGTTATTGCTTATGATTATGTGCGCGGCGAGCCGAGAGGTAAACTAAAAAAAGGCGAGGAACGAACCAATGGAGATTGTATTGATTGCAAGGAATGCATGGCAGTCTGCCCTACTGCTATTGACATCCGGAACGGCACACAGCTTGAATGTGTAAATTGTACAGCATGTATTGATGCCTGTGATAATATTATGGATAAGATCGATAAACCAAGAGGTTTGATAAGGTTTGCTTCTGAGAGTAATATTAAGAATCAGACAAAATTTAAAATAACAGCAAGGGTTATTGCTTACTCAGCAGTATTGGTAATATTGATTACTGTTCTAACAATTTTGATAAGTACAAGAAAACCAATTGATGTTACTATATTACGGGCGCCGGGGATGATATTTCAGGAACAGCCTGATAATAAGATAAGTAATCTTTACACTATGAAGTTAACCAACAAAACATTTGAGGATATCCCTGTTACAATAAAGCTTGAAAATATTGAGGGAGAATTAAAAGTTATCGGTAATGATATTAAAGTTGGCTCTAACGATGTTTCTGAGACAAAATTTCTTGTCCTGCTTCCAAAAGGTAAATTGAAAACCATGAACATACCAATTGAGATAGGTTTATACAAGAACGGTGAAAGATTTGAAATGAATAAAATTAATTTTTTGGGACCTCAACAGCAGAAATAAAATATGAAAGGTTCTATTATTATATGAGCTGGGGAAAAGGTATAATACTTGTTTTTGCTGTATTTATGCTGGGCATTGGAGTTATGGTATATCAATCCATAACAAAGAACATAGATCTTGTTTCGAATAACTATTATGAAAAAGAATTGAGATACCAGGAACAGATAGACAAGATAAATAATACTAATTCATTAAAAGATGGATTGAAAGTTGAATCAACCGGAAATGCAATAATTATAACTTACCCTTCAGATAAGAATAAAATATCCGGTGAAATTTCTTTTTATAAGCCATCTGATGCAAAGAATGATTTTAAGGTAAATGTTGAGCCGGGTTCTGATTTGAAGCAGGTATTCAACACTGATAAGCTTACTAAGGGACTGTGGAAAGTACAGATAAACTGGGCTATGGATGGAAAAGATTATTTTAATGAAGAAAAAGTTATGATTCAGTAACAATTATTAGTTTCCCAAACTGGTCCGCCAGGGGCGGATTGGGAAACAGAATTTAAATCGCATTGACAACATAAAGTCAAGTAGTCAATGCATTCCAAAAAAAGATAAATGGAATTATTAAGTGGATTTTTGGTAGGATTATTAGGCAGCTTTCACTGCATTGGAATGTGCGGACCGATTGCTGTTGCCCTGCCAAAGAGTAATAATTTAATACTTTCAAGATTGCTTTATAATGTAGGCAGGGTTATAACATACTCAATGCTTGGATTATTGTTTGGTTTACTTGGCTCAAGGCTTGAGATGTTCGGGCTTCAGAGGATAATTTCAATTTCTCTGGGAATAATAATACTGCTATCGGTAATTACCCCTGCTGCTTATAGGATAAAACTTTCAAGTATGTTGGGTCTATACAAACTTGTTGGAGTGCTGAAAGTATATTTCGGAAAGATGTTCAAAATCCACTCGAAAGCCTCAATGCTTGTAATAGGCATTTTAAACGGTCTATTACCTTGTGGGTTCGTTTATATAGGCATAACAGGCGCAATTGCATTGGGTGACCCTGTTAATGGAATGCTCTTTATGATGATGTTTGGTATTGGCACAATGCCGATGATGTTTGGGGTTTTTATAATAGGGAATGTAATTAATATGAATTTCAGGCAAAAGCTAACAAGGTTATTACCGGTATTTTCACTGATACTTGCTGCTGTTTTTATACTTCGCGGTTTAAACCTTGGGATACCTTATTTAAGTCCAAAATTAGAACATAAGCCTGCAACAGAGCAGGTTATTTGCCATTAAATGCTATTATCAATAATTGCTTAAGGAAATAATAATTCTAAAATCCCTAATTTAATTTAGCTCAATCAAAAAAATGACTCCGTAGGAGTCAAATGTTTATAGAAAAATTTGAAATGATGAATTGACCCCATAGGGGTCAAACATGAAACAACATTTATACATATGTGCGACTCCTATGGAGTCGAAACAGAAATCAAACAAAAATCTATAAACGTTCAACTCCTACGGAGTTGAATTCTTTTCTTTGGATACCTTCCTTCGCCAAGGCTCAGTAAGGCTTACCCGCTTTCTCGGGGTATGATATTTACACTCACCTGCTGTAATCGTTATTACCTAAACGACTTTCATAACGTTTAATAAGCTCGATATTTTTCTTCTCTACATCGGTTATCATATCATCAACGTTTTCGTATTTTGGAACGTACCATTTTTCATACATAAAATAATTCCGCATTTCTTCTGTCTTGAAAATATAACCATGTCTTGCGAAAATTTCATTCCGCATGATTTTTAAATCCCACCCGGATAGATTATTCACATCATCGGCTGTAAGAAGCTTATCAGATGCCTGCGGAAATATGCTGCTGTTTCCTCCGGCTGAGTTATTCCCATTATTGACCGAGCTTTGGGAATTCTTCTGCATATCCAGTTCTTTTTCCTTCAGCTTAAGCTCTTTTTCTTTCAACTCAAGTTCTTTTTTCTTAAGGTCATTTGATGAAGAATCTTCGCTCTTATTGCAGATAGCTGCTGTAAAAGCAAATGCTAAAAATGGTATTAATATTAGTTTTTTCATAATTTTTGTTTTTTTATATAAAAATATTTTTGTTGTTGGTGACAACACCAACAACTGGATAATCGTCTATTAGATATTTTGATTTTGACATTTGACATTTTGATTTAACGTCCGTATTCATCATAATACTTCTCTGCGTGCTCTTCATATCGTTTTATCAGTTCGATATTCTTCTTTTCTATTTCAGAAAGCTCATTTCTAACATCAGTGGTAATTGGCATATACCATGGAACAAATTGATCGAAAATAAAACGTATCCTGCGGGTTTTAAATGAATACCCGTGTCTGGCATAAATTGCATTCCGGATTATTTCCAAGTCACCCTTATATAGATTTTCAACATCTTTTTTACTGAGTTCTTTTACGGAAGCATTCAGTTTAGTGACATCACCTGTTAATGATTCAATTTTATCAGGGAACTTTGGACTTTTTTCATATAGCTCAGCCCACTTAATATTTTCGGGTAGTTCATTCTGCGGGTCATAACTAAATTCCTTTTTTAAAAGATTATATTTTCTTTCAGTTACGTAAAGTTTTTTGTCATTTGCTTTCCAGGTTCCCTCCATATAAATCTCATTGGTTTTTGCTTCTTCAATTAATACAATAAAGCTAAACTTACCGTCATATTTGTCATCCCCCGGCTCCGAAACATCAGCTTTGAAATTTGTGCCTTCCTTTGTATATTTTCCTTTAAAAGGGCGATTATTGCCTGCAACAACACTATGACCGAAAAGCATATCGCCGCTTGATGAATCAATAAAAATTGTTATTCGGTTTTCATATACATAATCTTTGGTTCTATCATAGACTATTGCTTCAAATCCACCGGTATATGTTCCTATTAGAGGCGAGTTATTTACTTTTGTATCTTTCTTTGGTTCATCAGAATTAGATTTTACATCAGAAGTGTTATTATCTGAAGTTGTATTTTTATTATCATTTGTTGAATTACCTGTATCCTGTTTCTTACCGCAGGATATAAACAGGCACAATAGAAGAAAGATTGGAATTAATTTCATAATTATTTTTTGAATTTTATAAATTTCATAATAATGAGTTCGGCAATAATTAAATTTGGAATCCATCCAAGCCATGCAACTAATTGGTAAACATCCATAGGTTTTGGTTGGAATAAAAACACAAGCAGATACTTCCAAGCCCTTAATGTTATTGCAGAAAGAGTCAAAGCAAAAGATCTTATCAGAAATTCGCGGTGAGATTTAAAATCCCATTTAACAGCTTTCATTATTGCCATTGAAGTGAAATAAATCCAAAACAAAGCTAGCAGGCAGAAAGAGACCTGAGAGATAGCTCCCCCGTTTGCATACATACCCATGTAGAAACCTGATGGTCCGGCAAGAAGTATTACGGTAACAGCATATATCCACCCGGTATATTTATGAATTAATGCAAAATTTCTTCTAATATATACAGAAAATTGTGTAAATCCTGCTGGAAGAACGAATATTGCTGTATATACATGTGTAAAGAATGCCAGCTTATAGAAAGGAATATCAATAACATCCTGCTTAATTCTTAAAAAAGCTACATCTGTATTGTATGGAATATATTGCAAAGATATCTTAAGTAAGAGGTATGCAAAGAAGCCATAAATTACTAATAGGAAAGCCGTAAAGACCTTAAATCCGGTAACTTTAAATTGTGAGGGCTTCCCGGATGATATGTTATTTTGTATAGCCTGCTGCAATAATATTGATTGTTATTTTACGAATATACTATTACATTCTAAGCTACACAAGAGAGTTGATTATTACTGTAAATAAAGGAGGAAAAACGATAAAAATCATAGTCTAAATTGATGGCAATCATTTTACATAAGTAGCGTGAATATTATCTTTGTAACGGTACTTATTGAGGGCTGCTCCTCGGTAAGGATGGATGAAGGTGGCATTGAGCCATTCAAACAAGGCGGGTGGGAACCCGCTTTGTGTTTATATAGACATCATAACAACTTTCCCATAAGTACATTACTTTCAGTTCAAAGTGGATCGATAAAGCAATTAAATGCACACCCCGTCTTTAATCATTACTGCCTATTGGTGAATTTTTATTATGACTCCATGGGAGTCATACATTTATAGACTATGGCCTTTAAAAAAAATGACCCCGTAGGGGTCACACATAATATATAATTTATTCAAACGTGCGACTCCTATGGAGTCGAAATAGAAATCTATTAAAAATCTATAAAGGTGCAACTCCTTCGGAGTTGAATTTATCCATTCCCAAGCAGGAGCTTGGGAACGATAGTGAAGAGTACGATGAATCAATACCCGCATTCCTGCATGGCGCGTGGATGACAAAAACTTTACTTCAGTTTAAAAACAAAAGGAACTGAAACCCATACTTTTACAGGCTTCCCGTTCTGCAAACCGGGTGTAAATTGTAATCTCATGGATTTTGATGAAACCTCATCTCGGAATATATCGGGTCCGCTCACACTGCCTACCTTTAAAACGCTTCCGTCAACATCCACAAGCACTTTAACGGTTACCTTGCCTTCTATCTGGGCTTCAATTGCCATTGGGGGATAAACCATTGAAGACCTGATCTGGTCAAGGTTAACCGCTTCAGGGGCTTTCTCAACTTCAAATGACTGGTATACGGTTTTTTCTTTTTCTTCTGTGTTAATTTCTTTTTTAGTGATCTTTTCTTCTATCTTTTTATCTTCAATTTTTATGGGTCCCGAAAAAGTAAATTTACCGGTATCTCCTGTCATTGAAACCGGCGTTTTAATATCTTCCAGCTGCTGTTGAGTTTTAATTGTTTGCACATCAGCTCTTTCTTTGGCAACAGGTTCGGGTGTCAGCGCTTCCAGGTCCTTGGTTGGAGTTGTGATCTCTTCGACCTTGGGTGGAGGCTCTTCTTCATCCAGCGCTGATGGCGGCGGTTCAAGATCAGCCAAAGAAACATTTATCACTCTTTGCTGTATGGATTTTAGTTCCTGTTCCTGCTGATAAACTGTATAATAATGAATTCCGCCGTAAGTAATTATCGCAAGAATGTGCAAAATTATGGCGAACACAAGGCCTTTCTCCAAGTTCTTCCTGTAAGGGATCTTTAACTCATCAGTAAAACTTGAAGGAAGACTATTTAAAGCAATTATAGCGCTCATTACACGCCCTCCTTATAGAATTATTAATTATTCAAATAAAAATCAAAAAAGCAATCCTGCATCAGCAAAATTGCTTTGTAATTCCCGAAATCTTTAAAGGCTGTATTAAATTTCAACCTTAACATTTCATTTTAACCCCTTAACCTTAAAAAGGATAAGAAAATTTATATATTATTTATGAATGAGCGAAAGAACACTCCCTGATCTTTTCTCTCAATTCTTCCAGTTTCAAAAAAGGAAGATGTGTATTTAATTCATGAATTAGCATATTGATCTTTTTATTCGCATCCCGCTTCAGCAGGTCAGCAAGGGCTATCATCTCAGCCTGGAGCAGATCTTTTTCTTTTCTGATCTCACCGTTCACTGAAAAAATATTTTTTAATGCTTCAAACAGTAATAGTATATTGTTATTTTCGTTTTTCAAAGCATCGGCTAGCGATTTATCAGGCATGACTTCTGCAAGCTCTTTATATAAAATTTCCTCTTCAAGAACAAATAATCTGCTCAGTTCATCATAATAATTATTTACTGTTTCGTTAATTGACCTGATTAAATGGGTATTTATTCCTTCTTTTTCTATATCCCAATATAGTTCATCCAAAGCTGCAGACATTTCTGTCATTCTTCTGTATTCATCCTCAAAAAAGCTTGTTGGACTTTCTGACTTTTTTCCGATAATATCTGTTTGTTCTAGATTTTTCATGTCAGTTCAAGCTGATTTTGGCTATAGAAAGCGGATTAATTTTAATTTTTACATTTATTATTCCTTCAATATCATTATCTTCATTAGTGATACAGCAGGAAACCGGACATACATCGTTACATCTTGGAGAAGAAAATGTTCCATTACACTCATTACAGATAGCCGGATTTATGTAATAATGGTCAAAAGACTGATAAGGTTTAGCAATGTATAAATTATTCAGGTATATCGAGCGTTTACCCGGGTCGTTCAACTTAGGCATAACCGCATGAACCGGGCACTCTGCTTCGCAAGCGCTGCAATTGATGCAATCGTGAGTTATATAAACGGACATTTTAACCTCCCGTTAATACTGCTGAAATATTATTTAAAAGAACAGGATAATTCTGCAATTTTTGTGTTTTTTACTAATTTGATCTATTAAGAGTTAATACATTGCAGTAATTTAACTTATATCCCTGTTCAAACTATTCAAAAATACCATTAATATGGCGCTGTTTCCTATGATATGCCTCAATATTCAATATGATATTTATCATAATAAAAATCCGCATATTATAACAATATGCGGATATTAAGCTAAAAACTGCTCTAAGAAATTATGAATTATTTCTTTTTTAAATTTACAACAAGAATAGGAATGTGTGATAATCTGACTATTCCCTCAGAAACATCTTCGGAAAAAAATCTCCTCAAACCTTTTTTCCCGTGAGTGCCAATGGCAATCAAATCGGCTTTTACTTCACGTGAATAGTTTAAGATCCCTTCTTCTTTCATGTAATCATTGTAAAGGGCAGTTACAAATTTCCCACCATTCTTTTTGTTGAAGTCCTCCATTTTACGTCTGTCATCAATTGTACGGCTGAACTGATCCATAGTATTTATCTTTAGCAAGTGAATTTTAGATTTGAAAAGCTTTGCCATTTGATTAATAAATGGAAAAATAGCGTATGCTTCCTGAGAAAAATCTGAAGCAAAAACTATGGTATTAAACACAGCTTTTGATGGTTTTATAGGGATAACTAAAACCGGTCTTTTAGAGAATCGGACAACACGCTCGGCGGTACTTCCCAGAATTATTTCCTTTAGGTTTCCAGAGCCATGTGAGCCCATTACTATCATATCTGCTTTTATCTTTTCAGCATATTCAATTATAGAATTATGAATATTTGAAGTGATATCATTATTAACAAAAACCTTAATCCCCTGTAAAGATTTTCTCTTTTTTAAATCACCCAGTTTTGCAAGCGAAGTTTTCCTCAGGTTATCATTTATACCCTCGATCATAATTGATGCAGGAGGAGCCAATACAATCGGATCAGTAGAATAATAATAGTTTGACACTTCAGCAGCATTAAAGATATGCACCTCAGCCGCCGTTTTACGGGCTATTGCTGCCGCTGCATCAATGCCATAATAAGATGGCTCCGAAAAATCTGTTGGGACCAGTATTTTTTTCATAATTAGAAGGTTTTCATTTAGAATTTTACTAAATAGAATCTTTAATTGCTGAGAATTCCGCTTCTGCTTCAGTTTCCATTTTTTTAAGTCTTGTATAATAGTCAGGTATTTCCTTCAAATGAGCAAGAGCAATTTTAGCGGTCATTGTAAGGTCATCTCCTGTAACGTTTGTCACGGGGTCAACCATACCATGCTCCAGCTCAACTTCAAGCCCCATCCTGAACTGTTCAATATCATATTTCTGCCAGTCAATGCCAAGCGCTTCACCTGCCCATTTAGCTTCTTCCGTTGTGAATGTTCTTTTAGTTATCATAATTAACAAATTTAAGTTTAGTAATTATAATATAATAAACAATTGCCATATAGAGTATTTCATAATTTATCTTTTCAATCAATTAAACAAATTATAAGTTTATAAGTTCTTATATATAAACAAAAAACTACGCAGACATAGTATTCCGCGCAGTTTAGATATAGAAAACAGAATAAAAAAAAAGAAATTATATAAAACTTAAACTACATATTCTTAAATAAATATCCTTTAACTTACAAATTCTTTAGCATTAAGTATTGCCGTTGTTCTGAGAAGCGGCAGATTAAGTATCTTTATACTGCCTGAGGAAAATGTTATCAATCCCCTGTGAGTGAATTCAGTGATTATTTTTTTCATATAGCTCTTTGAAGTACAGGTATAGCTTGCCAGTTCATCTATAGATAAATGTATATTCACTTCTTTAGATTTGCTCATTCCGTATTTATCAATTAAGACAAGAAGTGTGTCTGCAAATCTTTCATCAGACATTTTTTCACTTATCCTTACAATATGATCTTCCATTGAATCTATCCTTGAGCAAAGACTTTTCATTACCAGAAGCTTATAAGTATTGTTAGAATTTACCAGCTCCATAAAATCATGCGCAGAGATAAAACTAGCCCTTGTTTCTGAAATTGCAGTTGCAGAATTTGTATATGAGTGATTATTAACAATAGAATGCAAACCAAGAATTTCTCCGGCTGTTGCAAGATGTAATATTCTTTCCTGTTCAGAATGTTCATCTTTGAAAATTTTCACACTGCCAGACTCGATACAATACAGCCCTGCCGGAAGGTCATTTTCTTTGAATAACACATCATTTTTATGAAAAATGAACTGAGTTAGTTCACCGTAATTTTTAATAATTTCCTCTAAACCAGTGTTTGTTGCCATTTTGTTATAATGTTCACTTTCATAACAAAATTAGCTCTTTTTGAATGCATAAAACAATGATTTGAGTCATAAAAAAATATGATATATGTAGCCTGAAATTATGATTTAAAGGGTAAAAGAAACAGTAAAATATATTAATTACCTGAGAAAATGAAAAAAAAATTAATCGAAAATATGAGCGGTTTTTATCAGACCCTGATGATTGTTTATCCTTATTTTCTTTCCAACAAGTTCAATAAGTTTTTCGCTTTTGAAATCAGAAAGAATGCGTATTGTGGTTTCAGTTGCAGTACCTACAATATTAGCAATATCTTCCCTGGAAATAACAGCATTTATAGAACCCTCTTTATCGGTTCCGTAAAACTCATTAAGCATCATTAAGACTTCAGCCATTCTTTCACGAACAGGTTTTTGAGCAAGACCGGTAAGTCGGGCTTCAGCTTCTTTTAAGTCGTGGGATAAAAGCTGCATCATTTTTGTTGATAGATCAGAATTAGTATGGAGGAAATCAAAAAAAGTTCTCTTGGGAATAAAACAAACTGTTGCGTCTTCCATTACAGCTGCTGTACCTGAATATACTTCACCGCTTATCAGTGACCGGTAACCTAAAATATCACCCTCTTTTACAAGTCTTAATATTTGTTCTTTCCCCTCTTCACCTGTCTGGAATAACTTGATCTTTCCTTTGTTAACACAATAAACTCCGGCAGGTTTATTTCCTTCATTGAAAATAATCTGACCTCTTTTATATATGCTGCAATTTTTTTCGGAATCCATTTCGGAAATTTGAGCTCCGGTAAGAGAACAGAAAACATTGCCTAAATGGGAGATACATTCATCACAAACGGGATGTTCAAACTGTGATTTCATATTTTTGAATTACACTTTAAATACAGCAAATCTGTATCATTTTAAGTAATTATAACTTTCAAAAATATATTAAAAAAGCAATTAAATAAAGCCAAAATGAGATATAAATCATATAAATAGATAACCTAAAAATTCGATAATTACATAATTTACAAATACTTAAAAATATGATATATATAGTTGTAGGTTAGTTTGGGTGTATTTTAATTTGATATTGAATTTTTCCTCATACCAAAACCTGATAATTTGCGCTTTGCCATCTGCAATTAAAATACATACTGCAGTAATATCTTCATAATCAGCAAATTTAGGAATAACATCTTTATTATCATTTTCATACCCAAAGTTCTTAACCAGGTCATTATAAATTTCAACAAAACGGTTGGCATTAGGATAGTTTACGGTACAAACATAACCAAGCCCTTTATTCAATAACACACGGTCAAACATACCCGGATCATTTTTAAGATATACATCTGTTCCGGCAGCATCAAGCGAGTTGTTATACGCATAACCCTGAATATTGTTCGGGTCAGATACATCAATTCCGCATGCAGTTTGAGAATGAGCACAAACTGCGATAACAAAAATAATAATTATAAAAAAAATCTTAGTAAAATTCATTTATGATATTTTTGAGATGACCCAAAGGGTACCCGCTTTGTCCACGCCACAGGTGGGCAGGCACTTTCGTTCCTCGCAAACTATGGTTAAAACTATTTAACATCTCTTATTATCCGGTTTACCTTATATATTTTGATAAACTCATTTTCTGAATGGTTTGTAGGCGGATATTTAGTATTAATACTGTACAATGTAATAAGTTTATTTCTTCTATCCCAGATTATGAGCTTTGCGTTTGCTTCAATAGTATCAGGCATGGATTTAAAAACGGCAACCACTGCAGTATTATCTTTTACTTTCTCCTGGTGCTCACTACAAAGCAGCTTATCACCCGGGTTAATGTATGGTCTCATGGAGTCACCCTTGGCTATAAGCACAAAAGGATTAACAAGCATTGATGAGTCCGAAAGATCAACAACCTTAGAAGCTGAGTCGGGCCATTCCGCAGATGGAGAGCCGCACTCCGCATAACCAAGCACCGGCACACGGCGGAACTTCACGGCTTTGGGCTCTGTATCCAGCCTGCTTTTTGCAACATAGCCAAAGATCGAATCCATGGAAATTCCGTGGATATTCTTTAACTTTTCAAGCTGGTCAATTGACCAATCGCTTATTCCCCTTTTTATCTTGCTTAGTGACCCTGCGTTTTCATCAATACTATGCGCAAGCGCGTAGATTGAGTTTATTCCCTTTGCCGATAGCATAGGGAATATTTTTTCGTTCAACTTCATGGTAAGTGAACGGTCTTTTGTGTATTTTTTTTTCATTTTATTATTATATAAATCAGTTATTTATGAAAATATATATGCATATACCATATATTGCACTTGACATATATGCATTTTGCATATATATTTGCATCGTGTTTAGGTACTTACTCAAATATAACAATAAATATCATAAAGTAATTTCTAAATTTTCTTACATAATATTCAGAAACAATAATGCAATAAATGAATTAATCATAAGACTACGAAACTGAACTCAACTCAGAAACGAGTCAGGAAAACCAGTCTTAAGTCTGAAAATTATAAAAAATTACAATATTGCTGATGATTACGGGATTTATATAGAATGATAAGACCTTCCTTCGCTAGCGCTCAGTAAGGCATACAAGTATAGCTTTTGTAGTCTAAACAATTAAATAATTTTAACAATGTATAACCTAAACCCTGAGTTTGAGCTTGTAAAGAATGAAGGTAAATCTAATGAAGCAGTGCTTTGCTCATCCTGTAACAGGATACTGCTGACCAATCTTAATAATGAACTTATAAAGCTTCATAACAGGAATAAGTATGTAGTCAGACCTGTACTTATACACATTAAACCCAATTAATTTTTAAATCTTACTAAAACAATGCCTAAGAAAGAAAAAAAATCAAATTTTAACGAGGATACAA
Source organism: Ignavibacteria bacterium (assembly GCA_031430615.1). Lineage (GTDB taxonomy): Bacteria > Bacteroidota > Ignavibacteria > Tepidaquicellales > OLB5 > OLB5. Next base: position 53,365 of record JANPBV010000381.1, read on the forward strand.
CTAAAAGTATCTTAAAGCTGGTATCACATGGCGTAAAGAACAATGAAATTGAAAGTATTCTTAGAATTGAAAAAGGAAGCATTGAAGAGTTCTCTAAAAAGTCAGCGGAATTTAAAACAGAAATGGAAATTGCGCCTTTAAAGCTTGATATTCAGGTTGAAGAGGCATTACTCAGGAGGTCGCTGGGATATGAGACAACGGAAGAGCAATGGATATACACTCCGATTTTCACTGTTGGAATTGATGAGCCTGAATTAAAGCTAAAGGAGATAAGGAAAGTTAAAAAGATCGTTCCGCCTGACGCTTCTTCAGATCTGATATGGCTTTACAACCGCAGAGGTGAAAGATGGAGCAAGAATCCGAATGCAAACAGTGAACTAAGTAACAATGAGACTGAAATCTTAAAAAAGAGAGTATTTGAAATTGTCGATGAAAACCTTTGATAAATTACCAACTGATAAAGAATTATTCTTAAATGAAAGATGGTTTGCAGTAAATCATAAAGCATTAAATCATCCAGTTCAGAAAAAATTAAATTCTGATTTTAAGACAAAATTGTATAGGAATTTCGTAATTGCTGCAGGAAGAAGATCATTCAAAACCGAACGTTTTGCCAAAAGATTATTAGTCAGAGAGTGCCTTAAAAAAGTAAATAATAAAAAAGTTTACTTCGCTGGAGCGCCAACCAGACAGCAGGCAAAAGAAATATTCTGGGAAGATCTCAAAAAACTTGCACCTGCCAAATTTGTGAATAGAATAAGAGAGGTTGACCTGAGAATTACATTTCATGGTGGTTCATCAATTAAAGTAATAGGATTAAAGGAGTTTAAAAGAGTGCAGGGTCAATTGATGCATGGAATAGTGATAACAGAATACCAGGATTGCGACCCGGGGGTTTACAATGAATCAATTGAACCTATGATAAACGATACGCGCGGATGGTGTATAAAAGAGGGAAGACCGTTTGGTAAAAATCATTTCTTTGATGACTTCCTAAAAGGGAAACAGGGGCAAAAAGGATGGCAGTCATATCACTGGACAAGCGAGGATATACTTTCAAAAGAGCAAATAGAAGAAGCAAAGGCAAACCTTGCCAAGCCTGATTATGAGCGCGAATACAAGGCATCATTTGAAACAGCAAGCCAGAGACCTTATTATGGCTACACAGAAAAGAATAATATGCGAACAACTATTTTACCTGAGCTTCCTTTTATAGTTACATGCGATTTTAATGCGCAGGATAAACCAATGAGCTGGGTAGTAGGACAAAAACACAAATATGGCAGCAATGAAATTACTTATTGGCACAGGTCGCTTTCATTTCAATTCACAAACACAATCACAATGTGCGGACTTTTGGATGAGGATTATTTCAGGACACTCAATGGTGGTTACCCGAAGATGATAATATTTTACGGTGATTATTCCGGCAGGAAGCATACTTCAAACTCCAGTTTTAGTGACTGGGAAATAATTGAGAAATATTTTACTAATAAAACCGACATTGAATTCAGAAAAAAGCCGTGTATGAGTATCCGTGATTCAATTAGCGCAACAAATGCCCAGTTGTGTAATTCAAAGGGTGAGGTAAAACAATTTGTTGACCCGGTAAACTGCAGGGAGCTTATCAAAGACTGGGAATACTGCGCATGGAAAGATAATGGCAGAGAGCTTGATGAAAGGGACCCATTGAGAACACATTTATGCCGGGCTGTAGATTATTACAATGACTATGAGTACCCGATACGCGGAAAAACAATAACAGGCTCATTAAGAACGATTTAACAAACAAAAACTAAAATACTTCATAACATGCTCTTAAACGGAAATATTTACGAAGAACTAAATAAAGCATTCAGCTCTGCTTTAAGTAAAAGCGAGGCAAACAGGCTTTCTGTACACAATGAATTTGCTGCTTTTTATAACAACGATTACGAATCAATTTGCGGTTACTTAAGAGAAGCTACACTTAACAACCCATTTTCAGAGGAAACACTGAAAGATCTCAGGTTCAGGCATGTTAATGTGATAAAGAAAATTATCTGCCGTATAACAAGCGGAATATTTACGAAAGATCCTGTTTTAAAACTAATTGATTCTGATGATAAGGATATAAACACTCTTGCAGCAATATTAACTGATTGCCGTTTTGTTCAGAAAGTTAAAGAGGCATTTCAGAAAGCAACATATTTTAACACAGTTGAAGCAAATGTAGTTTGGGATAGCAAATCGCAAAAGATCAGAATTGATATTATTACACCAAACAATTACGTGGTTGAAACCGGTAATGATTACCTGGATAAGACCAAGATAGCAGTAAGGAAAGCAGATAATACCGGTGAAATATACTGGTCTTATTGGAGCGATAAGGAGCATTACCTTGTAAAAAATGGAGATAAAACTGCACCGGAAAATAATCCCGAAATGGTTAATCCATATTTCAATAGCAGAAACAACGAAAGCTCACTCCCTTTTGCGGTATTAAGAATGGATGAAGGTGAGGATTACTTTGGCGAACCTAACTGGAATATTTTCCTTCATCAGAAAAACCTTGATATAAGGCTGACCGACCTGAATGAAACAGAACTCAAAACCCTTCACCAGTTGTATCTTGGAATAAACACAAACTTTTCAAATGATGAAACATTCAGAGCAGGTGATTTTAAGCAGATAAATAACGTAAAGGAAGAGGACAAAGAACCAAAGATTGAAAGTATAATTGCAGATGTTGATTATACTTCGGTAAGAGAGAACATTGACTGGCATAACAGGCTTGTGCTGAACAGTGAAGGATTGAACGGGAATTCAACCAGCATGGATATAAAAGCAGAATCAGGTGCGGCAAAAATGATTGATGAGCTTGAACTGCTTGAAAAACGCGAGGAATACAAGACGATACTATATCACTTTATGGTAAATCTGCTGGGGGTTGTAAGGATGGTGTGGAATTATTACAATCCACGAATCGCGATAAGCGATACATCAGGATTTGATGTGCGGTTCACCGAAGCAAAGTTATTTGAAACGATTGATGATAAAAAGAAGCGGTATGATATGGCTCTGGAATACGGGTATAAAGATGAAATTGATATTACAGCAGAAGAGCTTGAAGTAAGTGAAGCAGAAGCACTCGAAATAATAAAAATGAGGAAAGATAGGAAGAACATTCTTATATAGACCCCCTCCCCGCTCTGCGGGACTCCCCCTTTGTAAGGGAGAGACGAAAAAAACATTTTAACAAATAAATAGATTCCAGCATACTCGGAATGAAAAGAAAAAAATGAAAATAAAAACAATTGAGATCTTATTTAACTCCGATGGCGGTTCATCACCAGGCGGTGGAAGTTCCGCAAGTGATGAAACTATTACACTAACCAAAGCGGAGCATGAAAAGCTTATGAATGAATCAGCTGAGCTTGTAAAGATTAAAGAAAGTACTTCATCTGGGAATCCCGCACGTATTAAGGAGCTTGAAATTTCAGTTAATTCCCTTCAGTCAGAAAAAGAGAGCATAACAAAAAAGTATAACGAGCTTGAGTCAGGGATTAAGCAGCAATATTACGAGCAGTTAAGCGATGAGCATAAAAAAATTGCAAAGCTAATTCCAACTGTTGAAGGAATTGCAGAATATGTAAAGCTTAACACTCAAAAAGCGCCGGCAGGGAGTGACTCCGCCCGCCCGGGAGCAGGATTCAGTGATAACTTTAATTCCAAATGGGATGAACTGAATTACAATGAAAAGGAAGAGCTGCGGAAGAAAAGACCCGAACAATGGCGGAAATTATACAGGGAGAAGTTTGGAACGAGTCCATAAAGTTATAAAGTTATAAAGTTGTAAAGTTAAAAGAATTCACTATTTCATTATTTCACTATTTGATTATTTCGCTATTTATTTATTTCGCAATATTAATTAACTAACTTACTAATTTAAACTAAAACAATTTATGGCATCATTAACATTAGATGATTTAGCCGGTAAATTCCAGAGTGAGACCTTTAAAGCCACACTGAGAGGAACATTTACCAAAGCATTAAGCTTTTTCGGTTCAGGCTTTATGACAGAAGCGCCCGATGGAGTAATTGACCCAAATCAACTGGGGACATTCGGTAACTTACCGCAGTGGAATGTTGATACATCAGACCCTGACCAGATAACAACATCATCAACAACACCAATTAACAAACTCTCAGCTTACAAAGACCGTTTTTCATGGATGGAGCTTGAAAAAGGCTGGGGCGCGCAGGAGCTTGTTAACACAGTTGCGGGCAGAGGCAATGATATGATCGAGGAAATTGCCGTTCACATTGGCGAGTACTGGGCATATGCTCTGCAGAAAAGAGCTATCAACATTCTAAAAGGTAACTTTGCGACCGCGCTTGCATCAACCCACTCAACAGGCAACACATATTCAGGAGCAAATATATCCAATGCAGGTGTACTTGCGGCAAAGTACAAGCTGGGTGACTGGCACAGAATGCTGAGCTTAATCTTAATGCACTCAAAAGTACACGGCGATGCAGTGACAAATAACCTTATCACTTTCCCGGCCGGACCCGTTGGCAATACAACATTTGTTACAGGCAACCCGGGTCAGATACTCGGACTCATGCCATTTGCAGATGATGACCTTACAGCAACAGCGGGAGTTTACTCCAGTTTCCTTGGCGGAAGAGGCTCAATGGTCTACAAATTAAGGAACCGCCCTGGCAGCGCAATGACAAATAAAAATGTTATAAAAACCGGCGGCATATATCTTGAGCTTACCCGTGATGCCAAACAGGCAGGCGGTACTGATGAGATAATTACCCGTGTATCATGCATGGTTCACACACCGGGTGTTGCTTACGCTGATGCTGCCCCTGAGAATCCGACACTTGCGCAGCTTGCAACAGGCAGCAACTGGTCAAAGGTAGCCCCGGATAAACTGATAAAAGTTGCTGAACTGAAAACTACATAAACAAATAATTGGAATAATTCACCTTTACACATATCCTTAAACTTTTCCTAAGCTCTCCCCTGCTTAAAATAATGGGGAGAGTATGGAGAAGTAAAAATAAAATTTATAATAACCCGATAACAATGGCTGAAAATACCAATACAAACAAAACTGATACAAATAAGACGGAAATTTATGAAATTAACCCTTCAATACTTAATTCATCAATGGGATACTCGGCACAGATAGATGACGATAATATTATGGTTGTATCACACCTCTTTGGAGAAGGATTCAACAGGAATAATGAGAAGGTAAGGATAATTAAGGAAGAAGGTTTTGTACTGATAAATGGCGAAAGAACTATTTCAGGAAAATTTGAATCATTAAGCGATACGCAGTTATACCAGCTTGTGACAGCGGGTGTGATACTGTTAAACGATAAGCAGAGAAATGATTTCAGGAAGAAATTCTTTACATTAGAAACAAATAGAAATGAAACTGAAAAGAAGAAAAATAAATAATTTAAATTAATTTACCCATGCCACTGGAAGAATATTTAACTGAAGAAGATATAAAGAGCTACATACCTGAGCTATCAAGATTTCTATGGTCAGAAGAGACTGATTACTCAAATCAAAAACAACAGGCTGTAAATGAAGTTAAGCTGGAGCTTGCCTCCAAAGGATTTAATCCTGCATTGATAAATCCGCGTCTTGTTATCAGGTATGCGGGAATTTCAGAAGACAGTGATCATACCACACCTCCAACCGGTGAAGATACAGCAGCAAGGCTGAGATATGTTCTTGCAGTAAAAGAATTCACACCCGGCGGACTTAAGACTTTCATTCTTGAAGGGAGCAATGATAAAACAAACTGGAATGTATTAGATTCACGTAAAGCTGAGGAGGCAGGTACAATTACATTTATGCTTTCAAGCTCATACCTTTATTACAGGCTAATAGTGACCATAACCGGCGGAACAATTGACTACGATGCATATTTATGCGATACAGGGATTGAAAAACTTATCGCATATAAATGGCTTGAGCTGATATTGCTTGATAAGATCACCCAGGATAACGACCAGTATCATCTGAAGATGAAATATTTTAAAGGTGAATACGAGAAGTTACTAGGGCGGATAAAAATATGGGAAGATAATAATTCCGATGGCGTAATTGATGGGAATGAATTCAACAGAACAGGTTCAATTAGAATGCTAAAGTAAACTATAACAGAAAATGATATACAAAGTAATAAGCGATTGGGTCACCCAAAAGATAACATTGCTTAATAATTCACTGCCTATAGATGAAAGGCTCAAATTATCAGATGCAAATTTTGATATGGATTTTCTTCCTGCAAACCTTAAGGATAATTCATACTTAATAAAGCTAAGTGATATTAAAAATGAAGATAATGAATCCGGTGAGGTAGTGGTAAATACTGTAATTGAATTTCACTTCAGGCTGTATAAAAAGCCGCTTGAGTATTACAGGAAAATGATTGATGAAAAGCTGTTTGCGCTATGTAAGTTATTGAATGATGATTCAGAAGCAGGGCTTGAATATATTTCTGATGGTATAACAATTGCGAATATTCATAACATAGCAATTCATGGGCTTGATAAAGCTTATAAGGGTGGTGAATATATTTTTCCGAGAGTGGCATTTGAGTTGCAAATATTCAACAACTAAAATTTATAATCTGGGGCTACTTCTTTCGCTCTGCTCAATAAGTCAGGAAAGCCCTGTTTGTGGGGCAAACTCATCCACGACCTAACTGAAAGACCAGTCAAGAAGGTCGTGGCAATTCAGAAATCAAAAAAGAGATTTTTAGAAGTACTCAAAAGTTTGGAATAAACACTATAAATCAATTTATAAAAAAGTATGTTTTTAAAAAACTAATTAATGAATAAATAAATTATGTCAAAAGCATTAAGAGATAAGGGCGGGAATTTGCTGGTTATTGTTGAGCTTGATGATAACCTGGCTATACCCGTAACAATAACAAACGGTGTGAACGCATTGAACTGCGGATTGATATTTGAATCACAGGTGGATATTGAAGCCAAGACCGAAAAATTTAAAGCCGAAGACGGCAAAACATACGGACAGGATGAAGAGTATGAAGGCAAAACCTCTGGGGTGCTGATGGAAACTTCCAAGCAGATAACCGATTACCTAGCTTTCGGCACTCGGGGCAAGCTTCATCTTGAAATTAAATACGAAGGCATAAAAGGAGGTAAGCACCAGGAAGTATTTAAGATAGCAGATATTACGCCGCAGATGCATTTTAAAACTCCGGGCGGAACAAAGGCTATGAAATATGAATCAACTTCGATCATTCAGTCACAGCCTGTAACATTTTCAGGCGCAAATATAACCGCAATTGAATCGGCGTTAGGAATTAACATTAAAACGGCGGGTCCGGTGACAATACCGATTGAGCAGGAACATGTTATAATTGAAACAGAAATCTAAATCGACCCCACCCTAACCCTCCCCAAAGGGGAGGGAACAAGAAAAAACAAAATCAAAAAAATGGATAAAGTTTATGAATTTAACGGGAAGATGTACAGGTTGAGGGAGCTTGACCTGGATTTAATGCATAAGGCATCTCCCTTATTAATAAGATATAGGGAGCTGCATTATAAATATACCTGCAATATTGATACTGCGAAACTTGAATCAGCTGAATTTGAGGTTGAACAAATAAGACTGGCTATCGGTGAATTAAAAGATTCCGATAATCCCTCAACAGAAAGTATTAACAGGCTTGAATTAAAGCTCGCAGAAACTGAAAGTGTTTTAAATAGTCCCAAACTTACTGCGCTGAAGAAATATTTAAATGACACCGAAGCTCTTGCTTTATTTGAAATACTTACTGATGCTGAATTTATGGCAAATATACTGAATGGTATTTTAATTTCAATTGACAAAAAGAAAAGCGCAGGAATCAAAACAGAAGAATTGCAGAATAAAGATGCAATGAAATTCATAAAGGAAGTAATTGCGGATTTTTTTTTGCTTACAACAGTGAGTGTATAAAACTTAATCACTTTCAGGAAACAATGCCCCGCTTTTATGATAATGGTTTGATACTGCCTGAGAAGTTTGATGTTCCCGAGAGTTTGGTTTATCAATACATGATATGGTCACTTGCAAAATATTATAAGCTCTCACCACATGAAACAGGTAGGATGAAAGAAATTGACTTTTGGCAAATGAAAGCATTCGAAGACATGGAACAGGCTAAAACAGATTATATAATGAAATTAAGATCAGGCAGTTAACAAAAATTATAAAAAAAATGGATAATACAAACCCCGAAATACGGGAATTAACAATCAGTATAAACAGGCTTATAGCGGGGTACACGAAGATCTTTCCTTCTGCAAAAGGCGCGGCTAAATTTACTGAAGACCCAAAACAGAATTCAGTAAATGAGAAAAGCTTTAACACCACCCGCGAAATTACAGGGTACTTTGATTTGATGCTTGGCGCTACAAAAGGAATGCTGAGTAATATGGGAATGATGGATTCAGGTTTTGCAAAGACTGTACAGTTTATACTTCAGATATTAAGCTCAATTGGCGGCGGCGGTGGGTTTGGCGGTTTCTTCAGCGGACTGCTTGGTGTTATTGGCGGATTGGTTGGCGGACCACTCGGCGCAGCAGCAGGCGGCAGTATTGGAAGTATTTTAGGCAGAACATCCGCGCCATTAAATACAGGGTTAAATACGCAAAGTACAAATAACAATAGTGTGAT
>JANPBV010000382.1:0-6237 GCA_031430615.1 Ignavibacteria bacterium
TTTCTATAATCCAATTCTGTTTACTTAACTAACAGCAGGAACCACATCCGTATTCAAACTGTATTGTAGTATGCTCTACCGGTAGGAAGCAATCCACAGGCGACACCGCCCGGCAGTATAGGATTTTAGATTATTTTAAAAAACCCACGATAAATAACGTGGGTTTTCTTTGATCAATTTATTTTTTTACAAATTTCAATCTTCATGTTCACCAAGCTCGCCTTTTTTAAGCTCTGATTTTAAATAGAATGTACCCTTGGTAACTATTTGCTCACCTTCTTTTAATTCTTCCAATGGGAATATTTGGATATATTTATCATCTGATATTCCAATATTGACTATAATCTTTTTGAATACAATTCCATTTTTGTGTTCCTGCTCACCGGTTACTTCTTTTTCAACTTTGTCATTTTTCTCATCCTCGCTATGCTCATCATGAGACTCAATTTCCTTTAATTCATTAGTTTTAACAAAAATATAATTGGTTTCTCCCTCTGTTTCTATTGCTGATATTGGCACAGCAAGAACGCTTTCCTGCTTTACATATATCTTTGCCGAAACAAACATATTAGGCAGAAGTTTTTCCCGCTTATTATTAATAGCAACCCTTACTTTTACAGTTCTTTTTACATCGTCAAATACTTTATTCACAAAAACTATCTCACCCTCATAAACTTCATAGGGGTTTACCGATACTTCAAGCGATACTTTCTGTCCTGCAGAGACATACTGCAGATCCTGCTCAAATACATTAAGATCTACAAATACAGTAGAGATATTAATAATATGGAACATATCGCCGGAAGGCTCTACATACTGCCCAACGGATACATTTCTTTCTATCACGTTACCTGAAATAGGCGCAGTTATTGAATAATAACGCTGTAAATTTGCAACAGTATCTTCATATATATTATCAAACCTGTTCTTTGAAATTTTATAACTGCTTAATTTTTCTTCTAACGTTTTATAATCAGCCAGCGATTTTTTATATTTTGATTCCAGTTCATTTAATGTTTTTTTAGAGCCAATGTTATCGCTGTTCAGCTTTAATTGTCTTTCATATTCTCTTTTTGAATACTCATATTCATTTTTTGAATTAATATATTCTACTTGAACATCAATTAATTGCGGGTTTTCAATCACAGCAAGTGTCTGACCTGCCCTGACAAATGAACCTTCTCTTACATATATTTTTCTTATCCTGCCCGGAATAATGCTGCCTACCTTAGATTCCTGATCAGGATTTATTACAACTTCTCCGTTTACCTTTATGTAACCCGATATATTTTGCATGTCCAGCTTTTCGCTTTCAATACCCATCAATTTTATCTGCTCATCAGTTAAAGCAACCTCATCAGATATCTCTTCCTCGTGGTGACTTTCTTCTTTTGGCTTTTCTGTTTGTTCTTTTTCTTTTGAACTTTCATTATTGCAGCCTGAAAGTAATATTATTACTGCAATAAAAAAAATATTTAACCATTTTAATTTCAAGATCATTTTATATCTCCTGCTATAAGTTTTTCCAATTTAAATATTGAAGTATAATAGTTACCTAATGAATTTAAATACTGTGTTCGTGTTTCATAAACTATCTGCAATGCCTGCAAATATTCCACATAGTCAATTGCGCCTTCTTCGTAGCTTATCTTAGCCTGCCTCAGGATCTCATCTGCTTCAGGCATTGCTTCAGTATGAAAAAATACTGATTGTCTTGAACTATTCTCAAATTCTTCGAATGCTTGGTTAACATCATTTTCAATTGATTTTTTAATGTTTATTTCCTCATTGGATGCAATATCCAGTTCATAGCCAGCTTCTTTGATATTGCCTGTTTGCTCCCACCAGAACCATAAAGGTATTCCAACGCCAAGCTCAACACCCCAAAAGCCGGCATCATTGCCAATTTTTTGTGAATAATATCTAAAGGAAAAATTGGGCAGTAATTCAGATTTTGTTAATGATACTTTATTACTAAACTTTTCCTTTTGATATTTATTTATCTTCAGGTCAGCGTTATTTAATAATGCAGTTTTAATTATCTCAATTTTATTGAGCTTAAATTCCCTGAAAACAAGTTCATCAATCGGTTCAAAATTAAAATTTGAAACATTCATCAGTTTCTTCAATTCTGATTTAGATTTGATGATCTCAGACTCAATGTTCTTAATTTCATTATCAAATTTTATCTTATTTACTTTAGCCCCCAATACTTCCAGGTTACTTGTTGAGCCGGCATCATATTTTCTTTCAGCCACAAATAAGAAATCATTGTATATTTTCAAATTTTCACGGGCTGTTTCAAGTTTTTTGATATTTAAGAGCAGGCTTAAATATACATTTTCAACTTCAAACTTAACATTATACGCAAGTTTATTTAATTCCTGCCTGGCAACGTTAACCTGTGATTCCTGTACGTCAGAACGAAGGAAATAGTTTGTTGGAAATTCTAATTCCTGTAAAATACCTATTTTCCTGGATTCATAGTTTTTTAAGCTTCCTTTAATTCCTTCAAACTCAATAAATAACTCGGGTCTCGGAATATTAAATGACTTAAGTTTAATTGCTTCCTCTTTTTGAATATTAAGCTTAGCCGACTTAATTTCCTGATTATTTTCTATAGCTATTTTGACAATTTCATCAATGTTCAGCTTCTGAGATAGCGTTATATTATCTAACAAAAGTAAAGTTATGAATAAAAGTATATATTTTTTGAAATTATACATATCTTTAATTGGTTTTATTAAAATCATATTTAGGATTTACATGTTTATTGAATATTCCGTAAAGTACAGGTAAAACAATTAGAGTCAGCAGAGTAGAAGATATTATTCCGCCTATCACAACTGTTGCAAGTGGTCTCTGAACTTCAGCGCCTGCGCCCTGTGAAATTGCCATGGGTATAAATCCCAATGAAGCAACAAGGGCTGTCATCAAGATTGGTCTTAACCTAGCTGATGTACCGGTAATTATTCGGTCATGAACATTACTAATTCCCTCATCTTCAAGCTTATTAAAATAAGCTAACATTACAATTCCGTTCAATACGGCAACGCCAAATAAAGCAATAAAACCCACTCCCGCAGAAATACTGAATGGCATATCTCTTACAAGCAGCGATATAATGCCGCCAACAATTGCAAACGGAATACCTGAAAATACCAGTAATCCCTGTTTAATGGAATTGAACGCAACAAACAACAGGGCAAAAATGAAGAGCAGAGCAACAGGCACTGCAATAAGCAGCCTGTTAGAAGCACTTTCAAGATTTTTAAATTGACCGCCGTATTCTATAATATAACCGGGCGGCATTTGAACACTTGTGCTTACTTTGCTTTTTAATTCTTCCACAAAGCTCCCAATATCCCTTCCCCGCACATTTGCCTGGATAACAATTCTTCTTTTGCCGTTGTCTCTTGTAATTTCAGCGGGACCTTCTTTGATATCAATATCAGCAAGCTGTGATAAAGGTACTTTGAGTCCCGAAGGAGCCGCGACAAGTATATTCCTTACAGAATTCATATCCCGTTTATATTCATCATCATACCTTATTACAATATCAAATTTCCTGTCACCTTCAAATATCACTCCCGCTGATTTACCAGCCATAGAAGTTTCTATGACATCATTTACATCATCAACATTAATGCCATATAACGCAATTTTATTCCTGTTTATTTTTATTTGCAGCTGCGGCAGTCCTTCTAACTGCTGAACAGATATATCTTCTGCGCCGCTTATGGTTGACATAACTTTTGAAACTTCATTGCCATGTTTAGTTAATATGCTCAGATCATCCCCGAAGATCTTTACCGCAATATCGCCTCTTGCGCCTGATATTAATTCATTAAACTTCAGTTCAATAGGCTGTGTAAAGGATAAACCTACACCCGGGACTGCAAGTAATTCTTTTTGAATCTTTTCTACAAGTTCCTCTTTAGTTTCTGCTGTTGTCCACTCTTCAATTGGTTTTAAGATTACAATTACATCACTTATCTCAGGTCCCATTGGATCTGTTGCAAGCTCAGGCGCACCGGTTTTGGTTACAACAGTTTTTACTTCCGGAAATTTAGCTTTTAAGATCTGTTCACATTTTGTTCCAATGTTAACTGACTCAGTTAATGATACCCCGGGTAACCTTACTATCTGAAATGCAAGGTCACCTTCATCCAGCTTTGGTATAAATTCAGAACCAAGCTTCGTAAAAGCAAATAAACTGATGATCAGCATTAAAACAGCAGTAGCTATTATTATTATTTTATTTTTTAATGAAAATTCAAGTACCGGCTGATATATTTTTTTTATAAAATTAATTATTTTATCCGCAATATTTTCTTTTTCACTTAAATTCCTTTTTAAGATCAACGAACACATCATTGGAACATAAGTTAGTGATAAAAGCAGAGCCCCAACCAGCGCGAAACCGACTGTAAATGCCATTGGTTTAAACATTTTACCTTCAATGCCGCCTAATGCGAATATTGGCAGGTAAACTATCAGAATAATAAGAACCCCGAATATTGCTGATTTAATAATGCCGGATGATGCGCCAAACACAGTTTCATTTAATTCTGATTTTTCAATGGGTTTTTTATTTAAATGTATCTTTGCGGCAACCGTAACAATTACAGATTCAACTATTATTACCGCGCCATCAACAATCAGCCCAAAATCAATTGCGCCAAGTGACATTAAATTGCCGGAAACTTTGAATATATTCATCATTATCAGTGCAAAAAGCATTGCTAGTGGAATTACCGAGGCTACTATAAATCCGGCCCGCAAATTGCCAAGCAGAAGGAACAAAACTAAAATTACAATTACACCGCCTTCTACCAGGTTTTTTTCTACAGTTGCTATAGTTTTATTGACAAGATTTTCCCTGTTATAGAATTCATCAATTGTAATTCCTTCGGGTAAAGAAGGTTTTATTTCTTCAATTTTCTCATGAACTCTTCCGGCCACTTCCCTTGAGTTTGCGCCTTTTAACATCATCACAATTCCGGTTACAACTTCTCCATTCCCATCCTGTGTAACCGCGCCGACTCTTAAACCATCGCCATATTCAACAACTGCCAGTTGTTTTAAATATACAGGTGTGCCATGCTCTGTTTTTACAACGATGTTTTTCAGGTCATCCATGCTTTCTATAAGTCCAATTCCCCTTATAGAATACTGGTCAGATTGTTTTTCTATAAAACCACCCCCTACATTACTGTTATTTTTAATTACAGCATCATAAACTTCCCTTAACGTGATATTGAAATTAGTTAAAGCATTAGGGTTTATGTGCACATGGTATTGTTTTTCGAAACCGCCAAAGCTGTTTATTTCAGCAACGCCATCAGTGCCAAGTAGCTGGCGTTTTACTATCCAATCCTGAATTTCTCTTAATTCGGCATTGTTAAAAGTGGTATCTTTCGGGTCAATAGGTCTTACAACATACTGGTATATTTCACCAAGCCCGGTGCTTACAGGCGCCATTTCAGGTTTACCTAAGCCTTCGGGTATGTTATCTTCAGCTTCCTTTAGTTTTTGAAATACCTGGTTCCTTGCAAAGTATATATCTACTTTATCATCAAACACTATTGTTACTACCGATATTCCGAATTTTGAAATTGAACGCATTTCAACAACATCAGGAATACTTTTCATTGAAATTTCAATAGGGTAAGAAATAAACCTTTCAATTTCAGATGCAGAAAGTGTCGGGCTTGATGTAATTATCTGAATCTGATTATTTGTAATATCTGGAACAGCATCTATTGGTAATTGTAAAGCAGAATAAACTCCAGCTAAGATCAAAACAAAGACACAAAAACCTACAACCATTTTTTGCTTTATGGAAAAAGCTATAATTTTATCTATCATAAACTAATTTAAATAAATATAAGCGCTGCGCATATATTGCGCACGCTATTAAAAATATGAAATTTTAAATTAGTTTATGCTTTTGGAGGCGGTGACGCGGGATTTTGAACGAAAGGAATCAGATTATCTGAAAAAGAAGGATGAAAACCGGCTATATTAAATGAAGTTTGCAGTGAATAATTATTTGAAACAGATACTATTGTATTACAGCACACACAATTACACATAGGTGAACATACATCAGAATGGTCATCATTATGCTGTTCTTCAATATGAACAATACCCTCAGTTTGGCAATAATTAGACGTACAATCATGCGAACAGGCATTAAACGCTAGGAAAAGCAGGTATGTTAGTAATATTTTG
>JANPBV010000383.1:0-1984 GCA_031430615.1 Ignavibacteria bacterium
AGCCAGAAATATCCTGTTATTAACAGCAGCCCTGAGTAAAAGCTTACACCGGGTTTTTTAAGTGAATGTTTAGCCATATCATACTTAAACAGCCATAAGGCAGCGCCGGTTAATGAGACAGCCGCTACATATGCGCCAAAAGTGTGAAAAGGTAATATTACTCCTGCAATAAAAATAAATAACAATGTTATAAACGCAGTCTGTTTTTTAAAAACATTCTTTAACAGAATAAACCTTGAAAGTTCCAGCCGCTCGCCTGCGATAGTGAAAAATAAAAATGCCATCCACCACATAACCGAGGATGGATAGAACGATGTATTTAATAAGATTGCATTCCCAATAAAATAACACATTGCGCCTGCCAACATTATAAGTAAATGTACTCCTTTGTGTTTTACATATAGCAAATAATATATAACTATTAGTCCCGCAGAACCTGCAAGCAGCAATGTGTATGCTATCTTTGGTATATTTATTAAAAAGAAAACAATACTAAGCGCATTTATCGCCGGAACAAGCAGCGCTATCCTGTTTGGATAGCTTATGCTGCGCTCAAGACATATCAAAGTCCCAATGAAAGAACCAACCATCAGCGCGCCATGCTCACCTGAAGGCAAAGATAAATTTAAATTCCAACCGATTCGAAACCAACCGGAAAGTATTCCCGTAAGCAGGCTAAGCAGCACCAAAGGGAGTATAAATAAATGTTTATTTTTCATGATGACTATAATTTTTAATCTAAACAAAAATATAAACAATATTTATCAGTTCAATTGACTTATATCAATTGAAGAAAAAAGCTGAAAATTTATTACCCGAGGATATAAATCATAATATTTAGAAGTATTTATCATTTTTCCGCTGAACTTTATTTGTTATCTTTGAGATGAAAAGGGGGTTTAAACCATGTACCTTCTTCATAAAATAGATGTATGGTCAGAAAAACATCACCCACTCTGGCTGGATTTCTTCCGCGCGCTGCTTGGCATTATTCTCATCTGGCAGGCGCTATATTTCATAACAAATAAAGCCGCAATAATTGAAATTGTTCAGCAGTATGGTTTTGGTTTTTATACTATGACAGCCGCTCACGCAATTATCGGCATTCACCTTGTTGGCGGCTTTTTGATATTGAGCGGATTGCTTACACGGTTTGCTACAGCTATTCAGATTCCTGTTTTGATATGCAATATTTTATTTATTGTCATACCAAACGGGTTTATGTCAATAAAACCTGAAGCAGAACTTACGCTGATAGTTTTCGCGCTTGTTGTTCTTTTCCTGTTTGAAGGCTCAGGACATTTTTCAGTTGATAACTACCTGAAAACTCATAACGAATAAAGTAAATAGCGAATTGATGAAATAGCGAAGCTGCCTAAACCGAAATTTTAGATTTAGAGTTACTAAGCAGCTAAACTTTAAAACCCAATTAAAGATTTTTCAAGTGGTTGGATTAAACCATTAATTTATCATAAATCAAGCTCAGGATTTAACTTCCCACTGTCAAAGTCGGTCATGCGGCGCTTCATGTGGGATTTTTATTTTCCTTTATAGGATTGAAATACACTACATAAATAGTTAAAATTGTCAAACAACAAATAAATATGCTGAACAAATTAGCTTTGGTTGTATTTTTAACCGCTATTACATATAATATATTTTCGCAATGCTCTGATGCGGGTGTATGCGTTATTGGCAAACACCAATCAAATGAATTTGTGATAAGTAAAAATATCGTTTCAATAGGGTATGCATATGGCACAAGCGGAAAAGACCCTGATGTAAACGGCGCTCTTAATAATATCAGCTACGGAAGTTTTAAGATTGAAGCAGATCTTGAAATTTCAAAAGACCTTCGTATAAATGCTTCATTACCATTTACATTTGTTTCGGGTCCGCTAGGCGAAAATAATGGAATCGGAGATGCCACAATTTTATTCTCAAAAAGTTTTGCAATAAAGAAGAAAAACATATTAACGTTTTC
>JANPBV010000384.1:0-2181 GCA_031430615.1 Ignavibacteria bacterium
GGGCTGATACTATTTAGCTTCACTGGCTGCAGCCTGCTGAGGAAAAGGGTAGAGAAAAAAGAAACTGTTAAATATACTTTAAACGGAAATACAAAAACCTCTATTCATGTTGAAAATACCAACGGCAGGATAAATATTTCAAATACAAATGATACAACCGGAATTATCACGATAGAAGCTGAAAAAATAGCAGAAGTAAAGGTTGATGAACAGGATAAACCGATTGAAAATATCAATATAAAGTTAGATTCATCAGGCAATGAGATAAACATAGAAACAGATGTGAACCAGTCTAGAGGTATGTTCCATAAAGGTCAAACACCAATGGTGAACTATGATATAAAAGTACCTGCAAATATGAAGGTTAGCGCTGAAAATGTAAACGGAACCATCACAATTACAAGGATAACCGCTGATGTTACGGCAGAAACAGTGAACGGAACAATTAGTGTTTTCAGCTGCCCGGGTCAGATAAATTTATCGGGTATAAACGGAACGATAATTTGCAATGTTGATTCAGTAACCGCAGGGATAAAAGTTGAAGTTGTGAACGGCAGTGTTAAAATTGGCGGACTTAAAAATATAAACGCAGATGTTAACGCATCGACAGTTCACGGAAAAGTAAAATTTGCAAACCTAACATTTACTAACCTGAATTCAGATAAAAGGAATCTTTCAGGTACACTTGGCAATGGCGGAAATTCAATCCGTGTTGAGAGTACTAACGGCAGTATTACCTTTGATGCTAATAAGATAGCTCCCAAAAAAGATGATACATTTGAGTTCAATATAGATTTTGATGATGACGATGAACCGGTAAAGATAAACAAAAAAGAACCTGTTGAGAACAAAGCTCCTGAAAATGGTGATCTTCCAAAAGCGCCGGTAAAAACTGATTCAGTTAAAAAGTAACATTACACAAAAAAGTAGCTAACAGTTAATAAATAATAAGTTAAAACATTTTTGTTTATATTTAGTGAAAATAGGAAACCAGTGTCAAAAGAGCAGGTGGAATCATGCATGAATGATCTGGAATTGAATATAATCAAAAAGATCCAGGCTGGGAAGATCGATGAGTTCGAAGAGATCGTTAACAGGTATAAAGATAAAGCTATGACGCTGGCAATGCGGATACTCAAGAACACCGAAGATGCCGAAGATGCCCTGCAGGAAGCTTTCATCAAAACTTTCAGGGCAATTGTTGATAAACAGTTTGAAGAAAGAGCAAAGTTTTCGACATATTTTTACAGGATAGTTTATAATACAACCATTGATTTTTACAAGAAACATAAATCAAAAACATTTAACCTGATAAATATTGATGATACCAGGAAAAATGATGAAGGTGAAGTTACAGATATTGCTGCATTTGAAATGAATATTGACAGGGATAAGTATCAAATGAGCGGTGTTTATGAAACGGACAGGAAAACTCTGGATAATGAAATGCAGGAACTTATTGACAGGTACTTAGAGGAAATACCGGAGAAATATTCAACAATACTCACACTGTTCTATATTAACGACCTTTCACATGATGAAATTGCAGGTGCGCTGAAGCTCCCTTTAGGCACCGTAAAGAACAGGATATTCAGAGCTAAGGATAAATTGAAGGAAGTATTAATGAAGAAATATTCAGAAACAGAAATTCTGGAGCTAATTTAAAAATATTAAATTAAGCAGTTTTTAAAACAAGTTTACAATGAGAGATAAAAATAAATACATAGATGAAATTCTGGAAGCCAAGCTGCGCAAAAGCAAACTGAGCGCGGCAACAGGTGATTTTTCTTCTCACCTGATGAAGAGGATAACCGCAGAAAATAAAGCGCTTTTGGAAGAAAGAAAAAGTGACCGTGTTGTTAAGTATATTATCGGTTCATTCAGCTTCCTGATGCTTGCTTTTACTTTCACCCTGGGCTTCATTTCTAAATCAACATCAGTAAATTCAGAAGAACCAGCAGGCATAGCTTTTGATACAATGCAGAGATCAAATTCGATACTCGATACAATGGTATATTATATTCAAAGCTTCTTTACAAATATGCTTTCATTCTTCGGAGTATCTCTTGGCTCAAGCTCTATAAACATAATCCTCGTAGTAATACTTGTTGCAGCGGTTTATTTAATAGGCGAGCGTTTGTTCTTAAGAGGAAAGTTAAAATCAAGTATGCAGGCAAAATA
>JANPBV010000385.1:0-2697 GCA_031430615.1 Ignavibacteria bacterium
TGCTACAAACAATGTTTTTTTCATTATGTTTTTCACCTTTAATGTTTTATGTATTTTTCTGATGCTGAGGGCATCTTCCCAAAAGCAAATGCATTGAAGGCTCCTATTGAAAATGGAATGTATGTATTATTTCCAATTTCAAAACCAAGATGAGTATATCTTTTTCCCCATTCCTCTCCCATCTGTTTCCTTATTTTATTCATTATTGTTATTACCGGGCCTCCTTGACTCGGATTTCCATTTTTATCCCATACTTCATTTTTATCGCCTTTTCCGATACCAATAGGTTTTGCTAAATGTAATAATTCATGTAAAAATGTCATGCCCCACCCTAATGTTTTGGGATTTAATTCATTTACTCCATCAATAAATGCATTTATCTGATCTGCATTAAGATTAACCATACCATCTGCTCCGTAACTTACTTGATCAGGGTTAGAGAAGACATTAACAAAAATCTCAGAATTTATTGCTTCAATTAAAATATCTCTTGCAATATTACTTCCATTCAATTTACTATAATCGTTTCCCCCAGTTGGGATTTCATACCTTAGCAAACCATTTGAAGCAACCGATAATCCTAGCCCAGTTATTTCCTGTAAATCAACCATCAAGTTATTGAAACCATCTGGGTTTGCTGATTTTAAAGATCCTAAATCAATCTCTTTTCCATTTTTATCAGCTAACAAAATAGGATGATTTAAAGAATAGCAATATGGAGAAACATTAAGGTATTCTTCATACTTTGGTTCAACTCCTCCCCATCTTCCAATCCTTGAATCATAATACCTCGCCCCAAAGTAATCATAGCTTGTTTCTTGGTCACGCTCTTTGCCGGTAAAGTCGTATTTCATGGCAGTACTATTGTAGCTTCTGTTTTCGAGCTGATAGCCCCACGCGTCATAGTCTTGCGCCGAAACAATTCCATTTGTTGAATTCAATACAACTCGAATACTCCCAAGATGGTCTTTTAGATAGTAATTTCTTGTTGTATCAGAATTTATTTTCCCAACATTTTCAAGTCCCCACACATTCCAAAATTGTATACTTGAAGATGAATAAACAGCTATTTCCTTACCGCTTACGTCACGCACATAGAATTCATCACTCTGCAATGTCCAGCTTGGGCTATCTCCCTCAAATACCGGGTCAGGGTCGCTGCCTGTGTATTTATAGCGTACTTTGTGTACACGGTTTCCGGCTTCATCATATCTATATTTCGTTAAATACAATACTTCAACTGTTCCGCCGCCTATGCCTGTACTTGCTTCTGTTTTAATAGCCCGAATTTCTGTCATTAAATTGCGGTGGTCATATTTAATTGAGCCTGTCTTGTTCAGCGCATCGCTTATCATATTGCCGTTGTTGTCATACGTGTAATCATCTGCTAAGCCTCCCGTTACTTTCTTCAGCCTGTTTGTACCTGAAAAATATTGATAACTAAAATTATCTGCAAGGTTATTTGAAGAGCCATACCGCTTCATGCCCATAATATTCCCGTCTTTATCGTAGCCGTTAATAAGGTCAAAGCTTGAGGCTGCTTCGTTATCGGCTTTTAATAGCCTGTTTGAGTTATCATATATATAAGTATATTGAAAGCTACCGGTAGCGCTGAAATTATTTGCATAATTCCCCTGGTATAGGCATTGCCTGATATTACCGTTTGGATTATAAGTTAAACTGTAACTGAATTGATTGGTGCCTGTTTTGTAAAAATTTGTGTTCCAGTTACGGGAGTTATATATATATTTCCAGTTTGAACCCCTGTTATTCATTAACAATGAATCAACCTGTGAGTTCGCGTTATATTTATACTTTGCCAGTGTAAAGTAAGATGAAGGGCTATCTCCTTCATTTTCAGGGTCCTCAGGTGTAAAGCCAACATACTGATTGACATAATCAAGCCTGCCCGCATCATCATACCCGTAAGTAAACATCTTCATATCATAGCCGCCCGGCTGATATAAGTTCTTTGTAAGCTGGCTTTGGCTGTTATGGTAATACATCTCTGTTTTCCACCCAAGCCCTGCAATGTAATGCCACAATTTTACTACATTGCCACGCTCATCATAGCGGTAGAACTTATATCCAAATGCCTCACCTAAAACCGTTCGGTAAGCAGTCGCAACAAGGTTACCCCGTGTATAATTCGCCAGTGAATTATAATCAGATGGCTTATTTGAATTGAACATTGTAGGTGTTTCTGTATTAATAGTATCGTAAACATTGAATATATACATACTATCTGTACTTGGCGGGGTATCAAACTCAAAAGGCAGAAGAGTATCACCCATTGGACCGGTTCCGCCTGCACCAGATACCTTATAATCACTGATAGATATTAACCTGTTTAATCCGTCATAAGTCCTGCGTGTATTTAATATTGTACTTATGCTGTATTGGTTCGCATCCTGAGAAAGTATCAGGTTATTGTTTTTATCGTAGCTGTACCTTGTGGTGCCGGCATCAGGGGTGTTTCTCTGGCTTTGTCTGCCGAAAGTATCGTAATAATAGTAAATATGCTTACCACCCGGCGTTTTAACATCTGTAAGCCTGTAGAGGTTATCGTATTTATAATCAGTTGTTAAAGCGGCTGTGTTTGAAGGAAAATCCTGTCCTGTAAATGTTGTATCGGGGTCATACGGGTTATCATCATAAACAGGCTCACCTCCGCCAGTTGCGGCGACAAATTTTTCT
>JANPBV010000386.1:0-1715 GCA_031430615.1 Ignavibacteria bacterium
AGTGAATAAATAGGATTTTTAAAATCCCTTATGTTTACATTACCTTTAACAGCAGCATCAAATTTACCCGATGCATATTGAACATCCATTTCAACATTATAGCCTCTCAGGTTTAAAACCCCCTGTGACTTATCAATTTTCTGCTCTAATAATTTAGTATCTCTTAATTCATATTTTAGAGTTGTATTTATATTTGCAAGGTCAAATCCTGTTCCAATTGCTTCTACATGACCGTTAATGCTGCTTTCGAGCTTCTGGTTTTTAATTACTTTCCCAATGTTACCATTTGTAACATCAACAGAAGTATTATACCTGAAATTAGGCACTTTTAAGTTCATATTAAAAAATCCTTTTGCGTTGCCAACTGATGACTGAACATCGAATGTAGATTCAAAATCAAGCGGTTCACCTTTATATGACATACTACCTGTTACAACGCCAACATGTGTGTAATCTGGTATAGGAAGACCGGGTGTATAAATTTTCGTATCCCGGGCATCAATTTTCAGGTTATTACCTTTCATATCAAACCATAATTTCTCAGGTTCGGTAAGGTTTACCATTCTGCCTGAAAATTCAAAATTACTGTTTTGCGTCCTTAGCTTCAAGGATTCAACCAGTATATCATCAAAATTACCTTTGCAATTCATTTCAAATGAAAGCTCGTTATCAAGAAAATCAAGAGCCGGTAAAAATGCTTTCATGTCATCAAAATTTATATTTTTTGCGACCATTGAAAGCCTTAATTGTTTATCTTTACCTTTAAATGTTTCCAATCCCTTCAGATCTTCAAAATTTACAAGGTTTATTTTATCAATAAAAATATATTCTGATTGTATCCAGCTTCTGGAGGTTTCAATATTCAGCTTATTAATTTCAGCCCTTGATGTTGAGAGGTAAAACTCACCGGAGAGACCTTTCAGATCAAATCCGAAGTTAGTATTGAAACTCATCTGGTCTATCCAAAGCTTGATCGCGTTTTTAT
This sequence comes from Ignavibacteria bacterium, assembly GCA_031430615.1. Taxonomy (GTDB): domain Bacteria; phylum Bacteroidota; class Ignavibacteria; order Tepidaquicellales; family OLB5; genus OLB5. The sequence continues at coordinate 986 of JANPBV010000386.1, forward strand.
CATATTCAGCACGTGCTTCAAAATTGAGTGAGCCTATTTTAAGATTTTCGGTGGTAATACTTTCCTCAGGGTGGATATTTTGTAAAACGGCTGTGTCATATGGCAGGGCGCCATACATTATGTAGTTCAGGTTATTGATCCTGAGTCTTTGAACATCTATTTTCCAGTTAAATTCAGTAGCTTCATCAATTGAATCTTTGGCTGTTTCAAACATATACAGCACATTCCATACAGTATCACCCATATCATTTCTTATCCTGAAGAAATTAGCGTGAGGGTTTTCAAGTATTACTTCTGTAAGATCTATATTTTTATCAAGTAATCCAAAAATATTAAATTTCACATTAACAAAATCAAATCTTATCATTTCTTCATTTTTGATCTTAACTGAAGCATCTTTAATAACCAGCTCACTGAAGAAATTACCTTCTATTTCACCAATTGTTATAGTTGACATTTTGCTGGCGTAGTTTTCATTGATCTTATCTACAATATAGTCTTTCAGCCAGTTCCTGAAGATACCCGTTTGAGTAACTGAAATGATAAGGGTTACAAATAGCAGAAATGATAAAAAAATTAATACAATCGCAGAAAAAAACCTGGATTTTTTCTTTTGTTTTTCAGCGCCATTTTTCTTAAGTGGTTCCTGCGCCTTCGGACTATCTGGTGTTTCTATTTTTTTTTCTTCAGCCAAATAATTTACTTAGTGTAAAGCTGAATTATTTTATCG
>JANPBV010000387.1:0-2273 GCA_031430615.1 Ignavibacteria bacterium
GCAAGGATATTCTTGGTTTTTATGTTGCTGAAAGTGAGGGTGCCAATTTTTGGTTAGGCGTTATTAATGACTTAAAGGAGCGAGGCGTAGAAGATATTATGATCGTATGTATTGATGGATTGAAGGGCTTTCCAGAGGCAATTAATACTATATTTCCAAAGACAGAAATTCAACTATGTATTGTGCATCAAATTAGAAATTCTCTCAAATATGTTTCAAGCTCCGATCAGAAAGAATTTATGGCTGATCTGAAAGAAGTTTACAAAGCTTCTTCAAAGGATGCTGCTGAATATAATTTGTTAATATTAGAGGAAAAATGGCTCAAAAAATATCCAGTTGTAATAAAATCTTGGAAAAATAATTGGGATAATTTATCTACTTATTTTAAATATTCTGCTGAGATTCGTAGGCTAATATATACAACAAATGCGATTGAAGGCTTCCACAGGCAGGTTAGAAAATATACTAAAACTAAAGGTGCATTTACTAGCGAAAATGCCTTGTTTAAGGTAGTCTATTGTGCTATAGAACACATAAAAGAAAAGTGGACTCAGCCAATACAAAATTGGGCATTGACTGTTTCTCAGCTACATATATACTTTGGTGAACGTATGGTCATTAGTCTAAAAAACTAAACCCTGACACAGTTAGGGGAACACTCTCGGGGTAACCGTTCAGCCCCCCTCTTTTTTTGTTTTGATAAATCAAAGAAGATTTGCCATGTCATAAAATATTTGCTACTGTTGGTTGCAAAGCAAAATAATCAAGTAGATTTGTTATGTTACCATCTGGAGTAGAATGTTCTCGTTGTAAGGTTCTTGAGGAGCATATAAATAAGCTTGAGATCAGAATTAATGAGCTTGAAGATCGCCTTAATAACAATTCTGGAAATAGTAGTCTTCCTCCGTCGAGTGATTTTCAGAAGAGGTCAAAAAAAAATAAAAAGAATAAAGATAGAATCTCTTCTACAAAGAAAGTTGGTGGCCAGCTTGGCCATAAAGGCAATCATCGTAAATTAGTAGATAATCCTGATGAGACAATATCCATTAAGCCATCTGATATATGTGAATGTGGAGGTGATATAGTTGTTGATGATAGCAATCCGCATAAGATTCAAAAGATCGAAATACCTAAGATAAAGCCACATGTAACAGAGTACCGTCTTCTAAGGGGAGAATGTTCATGTTGTGGTAAAAGAATTAATGCTTCACTTCCTGATGGAGTTACACCTGATTTGCTTGGAAATAATGCCAAGTCAATTATTGCCATGATGACAGGTTATTTTAAGAATTCCCGCCGTGAAGTTGTAGATATTATGAGGAATATATTTAATTTGGAAATTTCGCTTGGTCTTGTCTCTAAGACCGAAGAAAGGGTTTCAGATAAATGTGAAACAGCCTTCAATGAATTAAAGGACTCCTTGTCTGATTTAGAGATTCTTCATATCGATGAAACAAGCAATAATTATCGAGGCAAGATGGGCTGGAGTTGGATTTTTGCCAATCCTTTCACTACACTTTTAAAGTGGGAAGTTTCTCGCAGCAAGAAAGTATTAGAGAAGATTTTACCTGATTATCATGGTTATGTAATTAGCGATAGGTATGCTGGCTATAATTACTTTGATTCTAGTAATCGTCAGATTTGTTGGGCGCATTTACTTAGAAACTTTGAGAAATTTTCTGATAGTTCTTTTCCAGAAGTTAGGGAGTTTGGATCGCTGCTTGTATTTTATACAAAACGTTTATTTATAATATATCGAGGTCATAAGAAAGGAATTTTAGAACGACAATATTTTGTTAGGCACGCTAATAAAATAAGGAAACGATTACGTAGATATTTACATCGTATATCGGCAGAATCATCTTCTGAATATATTAGAAGGCAGGCTGATAATATCCTTAAATATGAGGATATGATGTGGTTATTCTTGCAAGATATTGAGAATATTCCTTTAACCAATAATCATGCTGAGCAAGAAATAAGAAGGTTCGTTATACACAGAAAGAACTCTTTCTTTACATGGGGAATTGTTGGACAACAATATTTAGAAAGAATGATCTCAATCTTTCAGACATGCAAAAAAAGAGGACTCAACCCAGCAGACGTCCTACGCAATTTAATCCAAGAAAATATCAAAATTATACCAGCTGCATAGCTAGGGGCTGAACGGTTACTTATTTCTTGCTCAGCATGATTATTGGTTAAAGGAATATTCTCAATATCTTGCAAGAATAACCACATCATATCCTCATATTTAAGGATATTATCAGCCT
>JANPBV010000388.1:0-2572 GCA_031430615.1 Ignavibacteria bacterium
ATCATCCTTACAGGGTGTACTGTATTATGCTTTCGGTAAATACAAAATGGTACCAAGAAGAAATACTGATTTCGGTACCGTTATTGGTGTTGAGCCGATAAATGAAATAGCATCACAATTCTGGTTAAAACAGAATTACCCGAATCCGTTCAACCCTGTGACAAACATTGTTTACAACCTGCCAACTGAAGCAGAGGTAACTGTTAAGATATTCAACCTGCTGGGACAGGAAGTAAAAACACTTGTTAACGGAATTCAGAACAAAGGTAAATACGAAGTTATCTTCGATGGCAAAGACCTGGCATCAGGAATGTATATTTACGTAATTGAAGCAAATACATTTAGCGGCAATCACTTTAGGGATGTAAAGAAAATGGTATTGGTGAAATAAGACCTCACCCCTTTGGGGAATATAAATTCCCCTCTTGAGAGGGGTGTCCCGATTTATCGGGACGGGGTGTGTTATAATGGCAAAAAGGAAAATTATTCCATACAACCCCAATCTTAAAGAACTTGCTAAGAAATTACGAAAGCAAGAGATATTATCAGAGGTAATGTTATGGAAAGAATTAAAAGGAAAAAAGCTTTTAGGATATGATTTCCATAGGCAAAAACCATTAGATGAATATATAGTAGATTTTTATTGTGAGATTCTTGTGTTAGTTATTGAGATTGATGGTGATTCTCATAATGGAAAAATTGATGATGACATAAAACGAGAAAAAAGACTGAAAGACTTTGGATTAACAGTATTGAGATATTGTGATGGAGATGTGAAACAGGATATAGGGAGTGTTATTGAACATTTAAAAGAATGGATTAAGGAACACACCCCGCCGACTAAAGTCGGTTTCCCCTCTCGAGAGGGGAATTAGAAACAAAAGATAATGATGAAATTGAATTAATTGATATAGAACTTAAAATTAAAACTGACACACCCCGTCACCGCCTGCGTCGGTGCCACCCCTCTCAAGAGGGGAATTTAAAAGAAATGAAGATCAAAAATATTAAATATTACATAATAATTTTCATCAGCACAATCACACTTTATAATTGCACTGATGTGCCGCAGGGTGTTGGTACTAACTTACCGCCTGAGACATATTTATCATTATTCCCGGATAGCATTATTAGTCCGCATATTACCAGGCTAAAAATTACATGGTGGGGTGATGATCCGGATGGCTTGGTTAAAGGTTATAGGTTCTCGTTTGACAGCACCAACTGGACATACTCGGAAGGCAATGACAGTACATTTCAATTGGTGATAGTTGGCAACGATAGCACTTTCAGGTTCTGGGTAGCAGCGGTTGATGATAAAGGAAATATAGACCCCACACCGGCAACAAACTTATATCCTGTATTTAATTCACCGCCAAGCGTTGCATTTAACGCAGGTACAAATATTCCAGATACTTCATTTCCTGTAGCAACATTTGCATGGACAGGAACTGATCCTGATGGAAATAATTCCATAAGTAAATACTATTGGGCATTAAATGATACATCATCATGGAATGAAGTATCAGCTACTACAACAACATTAACCTTAAGAGATATAAACGGAATTGTTCCGGGACAGAATAATAAACTATTTCTCAAAGTAAAAGATATTGCGGGCATATACTCACCTGTTGTTAGAATGCCGGATTCAAATCGTACATGGTTTGTAAGACCTGTAACCGGAAGAGTTCTTCTTATCAATGATTATTTCAGAACTGCGCCAACAGATTTAAATCAGGCAACTCAATTCTATCAATCAGCAATGGATACTATCCAATACAGCAAACTTGATATAAAAGTGAATAATGGCGGCAATATTCCAAAGATAATCAACCCAATGTTTATCGAAACATTAAAACTTTTCCAGTGTGTAATTTGGTATGCAAACCGAGGCAATAGTACAAGTGATATTGCAAATTTCGATCTTGCGCAGCAATCATTACCATTTTATCTTGCAGCAGGAGGCAAAGTATTCTTTTCTACCGGTTTCCCTGATAATATTACATCACAGGGAAGTATCATAAATTTTGCGCCTGTAGATAGTTTAACAGCATTTCAGTTTACAAGTCTGACACTTCAAACACCAACACTTGTATTTGATAACTCATATCCTGTATTAGAATCAGGCTCACCCTCTCCTGATAGAGTGAGAGGTATTAAATACCATATAGGTACACCGTTAATTTACAAGCTGCCTTTAAATACTCCATATGATACTTCTAAGGTAACAATATGTATAAAGGATTTTGTAGTAAATCCAAAGGTAGTATTTATGTCAGTACCACTTAACAGAATGAATTTTAACGGCAATGGCGCTGTTTTTTTAAGGAAAGTATTAACTGATTTTGGTATAAACTAAACTGATAACCAGTTGTATATGATAAAACATTTACCAAAAATATTGATAACCCTTTTTATTCTGACTGCAAATATATACAGCCAGAGCGGTTCGATATCAGGAATAGTGATGGATTCATCCAAAAACCCGATACCGGATGTTAATGTAAAGATAAAAGGAAGCTATATTGGAACTGCTACTGATATTGACGGTAAATACACTTTGGCAAAA
>JANPBV010000389.1:0-17932 GCA_031430615.1 Ignavibacteria bacterium
TGGCGATACATATGAGTTCACATACATACTTCATGCGCAGATACCGGGTAAGTATAACGTAATCCCCGCAACCGGAATGCTTATGTACTATCCCGATGTACGCGGCTCAAGTGAAGAAATTAAGATAGAAATTACCGATTAAACCCCACCCCGCCCTCCCCGAAGGGGAGGGTCTATAATTCGTTTTTGATTCTGTAGAGACGGCTCGTTGAGCCGTCTCTCTTTTTGTTAAATTTCCGGTTTCTATAGAGCCCACTTCGGGAGATTTTGCCGGAACATGAAAAGAATATTCCCCTCTTGAGAGGTCGTAGAACTGGCTTTGACATGTGGTGGATTCACCGAAGGTGAAGACGGGGTGTGTGAAAAGCAAACAAGGGGTTGCAACCCCTTGTTTGCTTTATTGTGCGAAGTCAATTTTGTAAAAGCAGAGTCACTTGAAAAAGGTACTTTGCTTTTTTACTGCCCAACACCGCAGAGCCCACTTCGTGAGTCTCTGCTAATACCAAATTTTCTTTTTAACCCCGTAGGGGTGAAATGTTTGTAGTTTTTAATTTAAAAATTATCAGAACTCCGTAGGAGTGATATATTCAAATTCCGGCTTTTGTCAAATCCTCAGACCTACAGTGAAGAAGCCTTTAAAAAAAACTATCGTGTAATAGAAATTCCAGCAGGGAATGATGCCATTTCAATATCTTTAATTTTGGTATGATTATTCATTACATCAATAACTGCAGTTGTACCGGGTATCGAGCTCCCCGTTGCCGGATGATGAACATACGTACCGCTCACTGATTCACATGTTATGTATGCAAATCTGCCATCAGAAGTAAATGCAACACCATGCGGCTGAGCGCCAACATTTGAAATAGTCTTTACAACGGTAAATGTTTTAATATCTATTACTGTAACCGAGTTGCTGTTCCTGTTTGCAACATAAAGCCATTTGTTATCAGGTGAGCATTCTGATTGTATCGGGAAAATCCCGGTTTGAATGATATTTATTATTGTATATGTATCCAAATCAAGCACCCGCACGTCATTTGACCTGTCACATGTAATAAAAGCGTACCTGTCATCAGGAGAAATCGATACAGCTATTGGTCTGAAAAATCCTGTTCCGTTGCCATTAGGCGGAACAATATTTGCAACCGGAATTGTCTGTTCAATTTCGTCATTTGCCGTATTTATTATCTGGATGTATTCTCCAAGCTCGCTTACTGTAATAAGCCGGTTACCGTCTCTTGTAATTCTTCCTCCATGTGTCGCGTTCATTGTAATATCACTTATAATATTAAGTACAGTCATATCTGAAGTACGGAAGCTTTTTATGAATCTTTCCGAGCCGTTTACATTATAATTTGTAACATAACCTTTTGTTCCGTCAGGTGAAATTATCACATGCCCCGGAGCCGAAACTGCGTAAAGCCTTCCAAGTTTGCCGTAAGTCATAGCGTCAAATTTTTCAATAAATCCCTCGCTGATAAGAGTTACATAGAAATAACTTCCCTGGTTATCAACTGCAACATTATGCGGTGCCGCAATTGTATTAACTGATTCGCCAACTTTTACATACCTTGTTACGAACATATTATCTAAGTTAACAACTGCTATAAAATCAGAAGCCTGGTTTGTGATAAATGCTTTACGTGTTATTGTCCCAAATGCAATATCACCGTTATCATTTTTTGCTCCTTCATCTATCCATTTGGTTATTAATTTTACCAGGTTATTTCCCAAAGGCATCCCGTTAGTAAATGGCATTTTAGCCTGCGGCATTAATGGAGATGATACCGGGGCAATGGTGGAATCTATATTTATATGCTGAACGAGATGACTCCAGTTAGAACTGTAAGGAATAATTTCAGCGCCAAATGTAGAGCCATGAAGCATTAGTGAAGACCAGCTTGTCAGATCAATTCCTGCCTGCCTATCAACAGAATTATGACACCCCGGGAAATTGCAATGCGCTTCAAATATGGGGAGTATATCTCCTGAAAACGAAACTGTTTCTCCTGTTTTTACAGGTGATTCATTGCATCCCCAAAAACTGATGGAATACAGCGAAATGATTAATAATAAAACTACTGAAATAAGTGATTTTTTTGTCATTTATTAATATTATATGCAAATATAACTGTGTTAAATATCTTTTTTTATGACAATTGTCATAAAATTAAATTTATTACAGTTAATTGTTGCGAACTTTATCACGTTATTGGTGTTACGACTACTCCTGAAGTTTGCTTGACTTGTTTTAAAGTTCAACAGCAACTAATTTTTTACTTCTTCGGCTGAAGACCCGGATTACCCGTATCTAAAACGAATTTCCATTTTCCCGCACCGTCAAGCTTCCATATTGATACATATGTGCCAAACCGTGTCTGCTCAGCGCCTGTTTCATCTATAAATGTCAATGAATAGGTGCCATATGTATATCCCATCTCACCTGATGAACTTATATCAGCATATAACGGCGCCCAGGTTAACTGAAAATTCGTATCTCCATCATCCATAAATTTCTTTACAGCATCAAATCCAACAATCGGCATCATAAATGGCCTTAGCAATACCCCGTCACTTGCAGCAAAAGCTAAAAATGCTTCCTTTACGCCTTTTTCCTTCGAAAGATCCGAAAAATCAATATCTGCCTGCATGAGAGCATCTTTTCCTTTTTGTATATCCAACATAAAGTTCTTATCGACTTGAGAGTTAACATTTATACAATACAACACTGTAAATAAAATAAAATATTTTATCATGGTTTTATGGTTATTTATATTATTAGACAATTGGGGAAAGGGGCGTGTGACAAAGCTTAAATCAATTAACAATTAGTAATGAACAATGAGCAATTATTATTTTGAAAAATCTCTTTACTTAGATTAAACGATTACAGTATTTTACTTTATCGCTATCTCACTATTTGTCTATTTCACTATTTATTATGGTTCGCTAACAACTTCATCCTTTATACCATATTGCTGCTTTTCCATTCGCTGCTTTTGTGTTTTGGATGACAGCATAAGCAGAATAGGGAAGTCAAGCATAAACGAAAACCCGATAATTAACATTATAAACGAAGTAAGGTGATTTTCGAAAAATCCTTTAACCTGTGATTGGTTTACATCTTTAGGGTAATAATATACTTCATGTATCTCATTTTCGTTGAAACCTAACTCTTCATCACTGGGGTCATACTCTACAAAATACTGAAAAGGTTTGTAATTCCCGTTTACTTCAGCAAATGTTATATATGCTTTGCCAAATCTTTTTTCTTCAATGCTGGTGATTTTGCATGTTATAAGTTTGCATTCATTTAAGAATTTATCTTCCTTCTGGTAATAATATACACCAAGTATTACCAATACTACCGATGCCGAGAGCATAAAAAATGCAATGTATCGTAATATTTTCGGGGAGTTATTGGCAGCCATTATTCAAAATTTTAACTTTTAGTGTTTATGCCTTTCTCAATTTCTTCTGATCTCTTCGCGAATTTCATTAATAAGGGAGCTGCAATAATTGAGCATACTCCTATAAATCCGAATATTATTGGAATAACCAGGTCACCGCCCAGCGTATCTTTGGATAAGAAGAAAATCACCGCAAGCGCAAGAAATATTGTAGCAGAAAGCATCTCCAGCAGCGCGAATAATTTCAGGAATTTTGATTTAGGCATTTACAAATATAAGAAAAAATTATTTCCTTAATACTTTCCCCAAATTCCTCTTCCACCCCTTAAACTTTGTGCGTTTAATAGGGGAGTCAGCAAAAATTGTTGCAAATTCTTCTTCGGTAATGGCTTCTAATGTTTCGACCCCCTCGGCCTTCGGCCACTCCCCCTTGCTAAGGGGGAGACAATCAATAGTCCCCTCCTTACCAAGGAGGGGGTTGGGGGAGGTCTCTTTTATTCCTTCAACAATTATTTCATTTTTCAGTAATTGAGATATTTCTTTCAATGGATAAAACCCCTCCTCGCCCGTCACATGGTTATACCTGGGTGAGTTGAACGGACATACATCCTGGCATACATCACAGCCAAATATCCAGCCGTCTAAATTAATCTCATTTGGAATTTCACCCCTGTTCTCAATAGTCTGATATGAGATACATTTATTTGAATCAACAACATACTCACTTACAATTGCGCCGGTCGGACAGGCAGATAAACACAGCGTGCAGCTTCCGCACATATCTTCAATTGGCTCGTCATATATCTCAAAATCAATGTTTGTAATAATTTCACACAGAAAGAACCATGAGCCGTATTCAGGATTTATGATATTTGAATGTTTTCCCATCCAGCCTATTCCCGCCTTTTGCGCCCAAACTTTATCCATCACAGGTCCGTCATCAACATATGCCCGGCATATGACCCCCTCGCCCGCCTGAGGCGGGCACTCCCCCTCAGAAAGGGGGAGACGATTTACAGCCCCCTCCTTAGTAAGGAGGGGTGAATCGCACCTTTGGTGCGATGAAGGGGAGGTCTTACTTATACATTCACACAACTCCTTTAGCTTCTTCTTTAATATCTTATGATAATCCTTACCCCACGCGTAACGCGATATCTTGGGTTTGGATTCATCATGCTCTAGTGGTGTGTAATAATTGAATGCAAGGGATATTACACTTTTTGCTTCAGGTAGAATGTTTCTTATGTCTTTTCGCTTATCAAATCCTTTCTCTATCCATGCCATATCAGCCTGTTTACCTTCATCAAGCCAATTTCTTAGCTTCACTGATTGAGTTTCAAGTACTTCATACTTAGCATAGCCAATCTTAAAAAAACCAAGTTCTTTGGCTTTGGCTGAGATTGAGTTTTTGTATGCTTGTAATGTTATATTCATTTTATAATAGCATCCACGAGCCGTGCCTGCGGCAGGCATGAAAGCGGGGATCCACATAACGCAATATATTAAATATTTGAAGTTGAATCAAGATTTCTCATCAAAAGAATATGTTCTAAGTGGCTATCTTAAAACATCCAACATTAGACGACTCACCAAGTCGTCTCTACAAATTTTTGAAGTTTTTCGTGTAGAGACGTCCCGCTGGGACGTCTCTTTAAAGTTTTGAGACAGTCCCTATAAAAACAATAAAACTGCAGGGCTTTCCTGATTTATGAAACTAAGTTTAAGAAGCAGTCTTGAGTGAAATTAATATGTCATGGCTAAAGCCGTTTAGTGTGGTACATTAAAAAACCACGGGTTGAAACCCGTGGTTAGAAGATAAAAATATATATTCCTTAACACTTCATTTTTGGTGTAACTTAAGGGTCTTTCTTCGGTGGTGTCGCTATTTTAATTGAGCGGACAACGGCATCAACCATCAACTGGTATTTTTCCATCATTGCCTGTGAAGCGTAATCAACATTTACCTGTATGTTTTTTAATCCTGTGGGGTCGGTGAACAGATAATACTTCGTCGAGAACTTTTTCCCGCTGGATTTTATCGGGTCAGTTACATATGCTGCCGTTAAGGAATCCTCCATCTGGAACGGATTCTTATAGGTTGCCTTATTATACCCGGGGTGCTGCGGGTCATCAATGAGTATAAATAGATTTACTGCGCCAGGGTCTGTACTTATTGAATCAGTTGCTATAATTACACCGTTAAATTCCTTTTGGTTAAGGTTAACCTGCCTGTTATCCAATAGCCTCCAACCTAATGGATACCATAACTTCAAACCAATATCGTTCTGGTCAAAATTTGCTTTGAGTGAATCAGGCACCTGTATTCTGTTCGTATCTCTTGTGTTCTTGGTTATATTAGAATCATTCTTAATCTTATTAGAATCATTTTTAGAAATAAGATTTGTATCCAAAGGTGTCTTATTATCCTTAGGTCTGTTTATCTTTGGTGTTATGGTCTTCTTCTGGATATTAGGTCTGATGTTTTTTGTATTATCCTTCAATTCCTGCTCTTCAACAAGTTTCTTTTCTTCATCTTCTTTTATCTTATCAATATCCGGCGGATCGAACTTAGGCATTTCAAGGTCTTCTACAACTACTATCCTTTGGTTATTTTCAGTGTTCTGTGTTTCCTCCTTTGGAACAAAGAACTGGTACATTACAAACAGAATGAAAAAGTGAATTAAGATTGAACATACAAGCCCTGTTCTTGTATTTGGCTGGTAGAGTTTCCTGAGTATCATAAAACTTGTGCCGGGCTTTGTAGATAGATTGTAAATCTCATCCGGCGTTTGTTCCACGGGAATAAGAGGAGTTGTTTCAATGATAACAGGTTTTACCTGCTCATCAGTAATAATTCCCGTCTGAACGGGTGGAGTAACACTATCACCTGAAACCTTATTTTTTGTAACATCATCTTCAAGCTCTTTAGTGGTGACCTTTTCAATAGTCTCAATTCCAAGATCAGGCGTGCCAATTATCTCTGTTTTCTCACCCGTTTTAAGCTCAATTAAAGTAACCGGCTTTTCAAAGGAATAATCTTTCTTTGAACGGAATTCCGAGCAAATAGCAATAGTAATATCCGCAAAACGGCTTTCCACAATCACATTTGGGTGAGAGCAGGTATTACGTATTGCGCCCTGTTCATTTGAGCTGTTAAAAACGCAGTCAATGTTAATACACCTCAAAAATTTGCCATTTTGATGCGTATTTGCGCTTTTTTCTGTATTATTTGCTTTTTTCTGGTCTTTCAATAAAGCTGTTTACTATTTAAATCAAATATACTCTAATTATGTTTCACAAATTTATCTCAAACATAATTAATAATTTAGTCAAAATTTTGCGTAAATTCAAATTTTAAAATCTCAGGCTATAGCCTTCTTTTTCATAATAATACTGCTTGTAATAAGAAGAAGCAATCCTCCCAAAAAATTAGATATTACAACCAGGAACAATGCTGTTTGAAGATCAGTCGCATCTGAGACCTTACCTATCAATGCCGGCGCAGGTGTTGAGCCTATCAAATGCACAGTAAATAAATAAAACGCAAATGCAGTAGCTTTCAATGATCCCGGAACGATATCCTGTATCAAAGCCACCATCGGTCCATAATAAAATGTCATTAAATAAGTAGCCAGTACAAGTGAAACTATTAATAAAATTTCATTCTGAGTTGTTAAAGTTAAATATATCAAAGGTGTTGCAGCTAAAAATGCAAATGCCATAGCAAGCGATCTTGGCTTCTTATATTTATTATAAAGCAGGTCAGAAAAATATCCTCCTGAATAAATTCCAAGCGGACCCCCGATTAATACTGCAAGTCCTATTGTCATTGATGCCTGGTCAACCGAGTAATTATGGAACCTGATAAAGAACTGTGTCATCCAGCTGATAATTGCCGATGATGTAAATGTAAGCATTACCCCCGAAATCAAAGTCATTACATAAGCGGGAGTTTTAAAAAGCTGAAGTATATTTGTCCTGTTTACAGAATCAGTATTTTGTTTGGAGTGTTTAGCTTCCTTAATTCTTAATGCTGATAGCGCAAGTATCATCCCCGGGATAGCTACAATAAAGAAACATGCCCGCCATCCTAAATGTGAGCCTATTACTCCCGCAAGTATCATACCAAGTGTGCCGCCTAAGAACATGCCAAGGTGAAATATTGAGCTTGCCCGTGCCCGTTTTTCAATTGGGAAATTATCAGCTATAAGGGATGTTGCTGCCGGCGCATAAGAAGCTTCTCCGATGCCAACTGCGGCGCGTGTTGCTAAAAGCTGTGTAAAGTTCTGTACAAGACCGGTAACAAATGTAGCTACTGACCATATTGCGACACCGGCTGCGATAATATTTTTCCTTATCCACTTATCAGCTAAAATACCTAAAGGAACCGAGAATGTTGCATGAATTATCATGAACACGGTTCCAATTAAGCCAAGCTCAAAATCACTCAGCCCAAAATCAGCTTTAAGAAAACTGAATAAAGGAAACACTACCTGACGGTCAAAATAATTGATAAACTCAATTAAAGTAAGAACCAGTAATATCTTCGAGGGAGACTCGATATTTTTCAAACTGCTGTTGCCTGCTTACCTTGTTAAATTGCGTTATTAACTGATATATAAAGAATTCCCGCTTACCTGCCTGCCGCAGGCACTGCGCGGGAATCTTATTAAATTTGTGTACTTAACTGATGTTACGCATTCTCACGAAAGTGGGAATCTATTCATAGAATGTTTAGTGTTTTCATATCATTGACAATGTTGAGTTATTGTAACATACTGAAGATTGATGGTTTATGCTAACTAAATTATGATTAATTTTACATATCTTCAATTTGGCAGCTCCTTTATGTTTGAATCATGCTTTCGCGAGAATTCTGCGTAAGGTCAGTACTTAATTTTGGATCTATTTGGTAAAACCTAAAATTAATGAGAGAACTGTTTAAGTAATTCAACAAACAACCTTACACCATAACCTGTAGCTCCGGGTGTATGATAATCTTCTGTTGATTCACCCAGGCTGAATGCTACCGAGGCTATATCTAAATGCGCCCATGGGTATTTATCCTGAACAAATTTCTTAAGGAATATTCCGCCCATAATTGTTCCTGCCTGTCTGGCGGGACCCGCATTTTTAATATCGGCAACATCACTCTTCATTAATTTATCGTATTCATCATATAACGGAAGCTCCCAAACTCTTTCATATGTCTTTTCTCCGGCAGCAAATATCTTTTTATTAAGCTCTTTATCATTGCCCATTAATCCTGCAAGCAAATGACCAAAGCACATTATTGCCGCGCCTGTTAATGTACATACATCAATTACAGCTTTGGGTTTATAGTTAGCAGCATAATCCAGCGCATCTGCAAGAATTAATCTGCCTTCTGCATCTGTATTATCTATTTCTATTGTTGTGCCTGAATAACTCTTAATCACATCACCAGGTTTGTATGCGCCTGCATCTGGCATATTTTCAACTGCGGGGATAAGACCTATCAGGTTCATTTTATATTTAAGTCTTGCAATTGCCTCAAATGCGCCAACAACTGCCGCTGCGCCGCCCATATCCATCTTCATTGCGTCCATACCCTGGGCTGGCTTAATTGAAATACCGCCTGAATCAAATGTAACGCCTTTACCAACAAGCACAACAGGCTTCTCTGATTTATTAGCGCCAAAGTACTGAAGTATCAAAAATCTTGGCGGGTTAACACTGCCTTTACCAACATTCAGAACGCCGCCCATATTAAGCTGCGCAATTTTCTTTTCGTCAAATACTGTAACCTGGTAGCCTGCTTTTATAGATGATTTCTTTACATACTCGGCAAACCTATCGGGGGTCATAAAGTTTGAAGGTTCGTTTTCAAGTTCTCTTGCCACTAATGCTGCATCACAAATAACTCTGGCATCTTTTAAAGCTTCACCAGCTTCGCGTGTGTATTTTGGCGAATCTGTAAAGAAGATAACTTCGTTAAACATTACGAAATCGCTCTTTGCATGATATTTCTTTGGTGTGTATTGCGTAAGGAAAACACCTTCGCATATCGCCTGCATAATATCATAATGAGATGCGTTTGTAATACTTTTAATGTATGCCAAATCAGGTACTTCAAACGCAACAGATGTAAGTTTCATAGCGTTAAGCTTCTTAGCGGCTGTAGCGTAAGTTTTTCTTAGTGTCTCAAGTGTCACTTCTTTTGCATTACCAAGACCTACAACAAGTAAACGCTTGCTCCTGTTATCGGGTCCAAGGTATGAAAGTATTGATGAACCGGATTTGCCTTTAAAATCATTGGTCTCAATTAATGTTTCAAGGATACCTTTGAATAATGTGTTGAGCCACTGCATTTTTGTTAATGCATGGTCTTCAAAGGTTACCGAGCAAACAACATCGGATTTAATATCCTTAATTTTCTTTACCTCATATTTGATCTTCATTTATATCTCCGCGTAAAATATTATTAATTTAATTTATTTTAATTTCTTATTTTTTGAGATCAAACGTAGTTTGATCGAAACCCGCCTTAGGCGGGCTGTGTTTCTCGTTTCACATCTCACGTTTCACATTTGACGTTTCACGTTAAATATTTTTCTGCTTTGCAGGTCACATCTTTAATAAGAACATCAATATCCGCTCCCGCTACAAATGCGCCTGATGCAAGCTGATGCCCGCCGCCGCCAAACTCTTTTGCCAGCTCATTTGACTTAACATCGCCTTTTGAGCGGAAACTTAACTTTACACCCCGTTTTGCCTGTGTGATAACTATTCCAAGTATTACAGTACTTAGACTCATTAAATGTGAACTGAATCCCTCTATACCATATTCATCTGTATTTGTCTCGGTAAAATCATTTTGTGTTACAAATGAATAAGCAAGTTTTCCATCATATAGTAGTGTGATGTTATTCAAAAACCTGCCCAGCAAATGAAGCTTGCCTATGGTAGCTTGATTATACACCTCTGAATAAACATCGTATGGATTTATTCCATACGTCAAAAGGTCAGCTATTATAGTATGAGTCTCTTCATCAGTCCTGTTGAATTTAAAAGAACCCGTATCAGTCATAATTGCAGTATATAACGCAACTGCCATATCTTTTGAGATGATACCTTTACTACCGTTACCTGTACTTTTTGCTGTACCTACGGGTTGTAAACCTACGGGTTGTAAACCTACGAAGAACCTGTATAAAATTTCTCCCGTTGCGGGGGAGTCTGTATCCATTATATAAAAATCAAAATCGTTTGGATTAAATCCAAGGTGATGATCAATTAAAACTTTTTTAGCTTTGCTTGCCCGGATGTAAGGAGCCAGTGTTCTAACGCGCTCAAATTCATTTGTATCAAGTATAAATATTACATCTGCGTTTGCTATCAGTTCCTTATGCTTAGTCTCATCAAATATTTCAATAACCTTATCCTTATCCAGGAATGTATAGTTATCAGGGGTAGGGGAATAGTTTAACACTCTGGCATTTTTACCAAGTGACTTTAAATACAAATATAGAGCAATCTCGCTGCCAATTGCATCCCCATCGGGGTTAACGTGGCTGGTTAGTATAAACTCTTGATTATTATTAACTAAACTAACAATATCCTTATTCATCATGTCAAAAAAGTAATATAATTAAAAAATAAGGATTTAGCAATGATTTTTTGAAATTTATGGTAAAACGCTGGTATACTTATTTAAGGTCAATCAAATGAAGAAATTATGAGATAATTCTAGTTGTTGTCATTTACAATTTTTTACGATGCGCTCAACTGAACACCCTTACAGTCAAAATACGCCATAGTGTCATCGTACTTTGCTTTCCACTTTCTGTTAGCTATCATTTGCAGGTTTTCCACTACATCATCAACTTCACTTTCTGTATTGAAAATCCCAAAAGATATCCTTACCGCGCCGCCTATATCAAATTTTTCGCCGTTCTTTATTCTATGTATTATTTCTTCAGAATCACTCCGGCCAAGCAAAAAACTTAAATATGGGTGAGCGCAAAACCTTCCATTTCTTGTTGCGATTGCCGCTTCATGGTTAAGTATATCAGCTACAAGCCCGTTGCCTATATCACCAATATTAAAAGTAATTACCCCAAGCCTGTTTGCTGCGGGTATATCACCTAATATATTTATATCAGGCACCTCCTTCAACCTGCTCAATGCATATTCAGTTAATTCAACTTCATGCTGCCTGATGTTATCAAGCCCGGCTATTGATAAAAAATTTAGCGATTCAGCCAATGCAATTGCTCCGGCTATATTAGGTGTTCCGCCCTGGTGTCTATCGGGTGAACTTGCATAAACATAATCATGTTCACTGACAAAAATTACAGTTCCGCCGCCTGGAGTGTATGGCTGAACTCTATCCAATACATCTCTCGGACCGAATAAAAACGCTGAACCAAACGGCGCATAAGCTTTATGTCCGGCTGCTGCTAGGAAATCAATATGAGCCGCATCGCTATTTGGCTTTACATCAATTTTCTTATGCGCAAGTAACTGGGCTGCATCTACCAGTATCCTTGCCCCGTGTTTATGGGCAAGTTCAGCAATTTTATGAATGTCGTTTATGACCCCCGTAACATTTGATGCGCCTGTAACCGCAACAAGCTTTACTTTATGTTTATTCAGTTTTACTTCAAGGTCATTCATATCCAGTGAGCCGTCTTTATTCACGCCAAAATGAAGTACTGCGCCCCTGTGCCTGTGCGGCAGGTCATTGGAGTGATGCTCCATCATCGAAACAAGCGTAATTCCTTCATAATCTTTCATCAGCCATGCAGTCATATCAAGCGCGCTGGTTGTATTAGCAGTAAGCACAATAGCGTTATCATCTTTACTTGCGTTAATGTACTCAAATATCGTTTCGTACACCCTGTCAAAAAGTTCAGTTGATATCATACTAAGATTATGTTTACCCCTGTGGACATTTGAATAGTAGTTCTTTATGAAATCAATATATTTATTTAATACAGTACTGCATGGGTGAGTGGATGCTCCGTGATCAAGGTATATAAGATTTTTTGGTTCAGTGCTGCCATAAACCTGAAATTTCTTTTTGGTTATGGGAAATTCTTCCCTTATATAATTTATATCTAGCATTATGGATTATTTGTAACAACTTTGATTTATGGTAGCATTTTCCAAATTTAATAATATCAATTATCTATTGCAATGTAATCAAATAATTGAATTTTAGAAATTAGTGAGTATTTTATTGGCTAATCTAAATTTTAAAAATTAGTTATATTCTATTTGTAAATGAAATTATCTATTATATCCATACTATTCTTTTTATGCGTTAATTCATACTGCCAGCAATACTGGTTAAGTGTAAGTTCTCCGGTGAGCTATACTTTAAATAAATCTCATTTTATTGATACAATAAACGGATGGGCTATTGGCGACTCCGGTACAATAATTCATACATCAAACAGCGGTGTGAATTGGGTACAGCAGCAAAGCGGAATTGTTAATTACGCAATAGATGACATTTTTTTTGTTAATCAAAGGCTTGGCTGGGCATTGGCAAATGATTTCTTTTATGCCGGGACTATGATGCTTCGTACATCCAATGGTGGATTGAACTGGACAGGTTCAAGATACCCGGATTCTACATTAGTATTTAACACAATATATTTTTTAGATTCACTAAATGGTTATTTAAGCGGATACAGTGGTGTTATCTTTAAAACTACAAACGCCGGGGCAAATTGGTTTAATTGTTACATAGATACTTCTTACTGTCCATACCTTTACCTGTTTCCAAAAAATAAATTCTGTTTTATCAATTCATCAACAGGCTATATATGCGGGGGACAAATTGATATACAGGGAATGATATGGAAAACCACAAATGGCGGGGCGCATTGGTATACATATTGTGTGGCTTCTGAACCGCTATATGATATTAAAGCAATCTCTCCAAATAAAATTATTTCAAATGGCGGTGATTATGAATACGGACTGTGTACTGTTAACTCCGCAGATGGCGGTAACAGCTGGGTTTATGAACTGAATAATATTCCCGGTAAGGGTTCTTCAATTGCATATAGAACTCCGGCAGAAGTATGGGTGCCGCTAAGCTTTTCACAGACATTTGCTGTAAACACTGATTCAGGCAATACAGGTACACCCTGGCTGGAGATCCAAACTCCTGATAACAGGATGATAAATTCAACTGTTTTTATGTCGCCAACTTTCGGCTGGTCATTTGGCTCAGGCGGCTCTATATATAAGTACAATACTGCTGTTATTGGCGTTGGCATTGTTTCGGAAAATGTTCCGGAGGATTTTTCACTTCATCAAAATTTCCCTAATCCATTTAATCCTGAAACAACAATTGGCTATACTCTGAATAATGGCGGAACTGTTAAAATTGATATTTTTAATATTCAGGGTAAATTAATTGAAGAATTATTTAATGGTTTCCAGCCTTCAGGTTACCACAATATTTCATGGGCTGCTAACAATATGCCAAGCGGTATATACTTATGCAGGGTCTCTAGCGGTTCTGTTGAAAAAACTATAAAAATGCTGCTGGTAAAGTAAATAATGAAAACAATTTTCAAAATACTGCTGTTTTTATTCCTGCTTCTGAATCTATACACTAATGTATTCGCGCAGGATTACTGGTTAAGGGTTCCTTCACCAACTTCACGTATATTAACCCGAAGTTTTTTTATAGACACAGTCTTTGGATGGGCAGCAGGTGACTCAGGTACAATTATAAGAACAACAAACAGCGGTCAAAACTGGATTGTAACAAATACAGGCATTGCAAATTATGCTATTGATGATGTTTTCTTTCTTAACAGCTCAACTGGCTGGGCTTTATCAAACGATTACTTTTTTAACGGAACATTTGTTCTTAAAACTACAAATGGAGGTGTTAACTGGAGCTCATCCAACTTTCCGGATACCAGTGTTATTATAAGCACAATTTATTTTATTGATTCTCTCAATGGGATTGCTGCGGGTGTTAGCGGTAAAATATTTAAAACATCAAACGGTGGAGCTAATTGGAATTTAAGTATTATTGATACTGCCGGTTGCCCTTATCTTTATGGATTTCCTAAGCACAGAATTAGTTTTTTAAATTCAACAACAGGTTATATATGCGGAGGACATTATGATATTATTGGAGCCGTATGGAAAACAACGAACTCTGGATTTACTTGGAGCACTTATTGTATAACCCCTGAGCCACTCTTTGATGTAAAGATAATTAATTCCAATAAAATAATTACCTGCGGTGGTGACTTTGAATTTGGAGCAATAACAACTACATCTTATAACAGCGGAGGAATTTGGGATTACATAAATATTGGTTTATCCGGAGTTGGCAGAGATCTGGCTTTTAGAACGCCAAGTGAAGTATGGATGCCCCTGGCTTTTGCTCAATCCTGGGCTGTTAATCTGGATTCAGGCAGCATTTCTACGCAGTGGATAAGTATACCTGCGCCTGATAGCACTGCGGTTTATGCCGCAACTTTTAAATCACCTACTTTTGGTTATGCATTTGGTTCTTATGGCGCTATTATGAAATATAATACCGCAATTATTGGTATAACACCTGGAGGAAGTATCATCCCATCTGCTAATTCGCTGGGACAAAATTATCCAAACCCCTTTAACCCAAGCACTAATATTACTTATAAGCTTGCTAAAGGGGAGTTTGTGAAAATTACACTATATGATTTATTGGGTAAGCAAATAAAAGTATATATTGAAGGTAACCGCCCGGCAGGATTTAATAAATTCCGCTTTGAAAATTTCGGACTTGCCTCCGGTGTATATATCTATAAAATTGATGCAGGGAATTTCTCTGAATCAAAAAAGATGTTGTTGATAAAATAACGAAGTTATTTTTGAAACCTTGTTTCTAAGGATTATTAAGTAACGCAGTTACTTAATAAGAAATCCCGATTTATCGGGAGTGATTATCAAGTAAGATTACCTGATTTAAAATCCCTATTCTTCGGGATTCATTTAAAAATAAAAATCCGCTTAATTTCTTAAACGGATTTTTCACATGCTATTTTCAACATTAAACTCTCACACCATTATTTCACTATTTGATAAGCCTTAGAAACAAGGTTTTCTACCTGAGCTGCGCTACAGCAGACAGCCAAAAATAACTTCGTTATTTTATCAAAATCATTTTTCTGCTTTCCCTAAAGTCCGCAGTTTCCAAAGTATAAAAATACACTCCGCTAGGCTCCTCTGCCGCATTCCACTTAACTGAATATTTCCCCGGTTTCAAATCTTGCTCAGCTAATATTCTAACAAGTTTACCCTGAGAGTTATAAATCTTAACACTGACCATACCGTTTTTTATAATACTAAAATTAATATTCGTTACAGGGTTAAAGGGGTTTGGATAGTTCTGCTCAAGTCTGAATTCCTTTGGTACTTCCTGGCTTATCTGCTGTATACCAATTGTTGTATAATCAATATTTGCCGACCATATCTTGAATGTGCCTGTATAATTTCCCATCCATACAGGATATAGTTTCCCATTGCCTGATGTTAAACCAAGATTATCTCCCATATTTCCGCCTCCTGTACCGGATACCGGCGCAGGTCTGAATCTGCTTGTCGTAACACTGTAGTCTGTGAAAGTTGTTCCTCCATCAGTTGAGCGTGATAAGTAAACATCAACTGAATCTACGGAATTCCTGCTATCGTAATAAATAATATTAACTCCTCCATTTTCATCTACTCTTAATGAAGGAAAGAACTGGTTGCGTCCATTGTTGATTGCATCCTGGTTGACCCTTTTTCCTGAGTTCCATGAATTGCCGTCATTGGTTGAGGTGTATAAAATAATATCTGGGTCAGTACCTGCAGGTGCAAGATCTTTACTGGTTGTTGCAATATAAACCCAGCCATTTCTTGAACCTCCGGTTTTATCTATATCAATTACAGGAAAACTATTAGCTCTTATCGTCCATGGTGGAAGTTGTGTTGTCCTGATACCGTTAATATCAATTGCGCTTTCATTAATGCTCCAGTTAACTCCTCCATTTGTGGATTTTGCCACCCCAATATAATCTTCAGTAAACGGAGAGGTTGCTATAGATGACGCCCATGTAACAAAAACTGTGCCTGTTGGATTTACGCAAATTGCCGGACCGTATGAACGATTTCCACCAAGTCCGTTATTTACGTTAATAATTGATGACCAGTTAGCTCCGCTGTTTGTTGTATATGATAAAACTATTCTTATAGGTAGAACAAAATATGTCCATGCCAGATATGTACGCCCGTAAAACGGACTTGCCGGAGCGTCATCAGTACCCGGAGAACCTTTATCAACATCATCCTGCTGAATTGTAACATTCGAAGACCATGTTGTTCCATTATTTGTAGAAAAGTTAGCAAACATACCTGTTTGTACATTACCTAAATGAGTGAGAATAAATATCCCATTCTTATCAATAATTGTACCGGGGTCACCTCCATGGTTCTGAACAGGTATTCCGCTGCAAATATCAGTTCCCGTCCAGTTTATTCCGCCATTTGTTGATACATATACACCTTCGCTTCTGGAATTAAGAAATATTGTGTATGCGCTGGCAAACAATATTTGAGGATTCAGAGGGTTCCGGGCTATTGTTGGTTCGATCTGGCTATATGATGAAGGGAACAGCATATAATTTGTAATTTGAGTATATAATTTATTCCCTGAGATCAATATTATAAATGTGAATATCGCAATATATGTTTTCATAGTATAATTTATTTTGAATATAAATGTTTCTCTTTTAAATAAGAATTGATAAATTCAGTTTATAATTCCTGTCTAAGAAGACGACAGTTTTATTTACATTAGATTTAGATTTAGCAAGAATCCCGTAGGGATTCCACATTTATAGGTAAATTTATTGAATATTAACCGATGCCGTAGGCATAGTACATAAATATATTCCTATTAGTCGTACAATGTGCGATACCTACCCCAAAGGGGCTCCTTCGGAGCGGTGTCGGAAGCTATCTTAATGTTAATTATAAATGTTTGACGCCTACGGCGTCATTTATTAGTTAAAATCTCTGTAGTCATAAAAAACTGTCGTGTACTATAAACCCCAGTGATAAATAACTATATTTATTCTAAAATATATAAAAGAAGGCAGATTTTGCATATACAAAATATTCACTAAACGTAATTTCTGTATATTCCTGCCTTCTTAAATTAATTCAATTCTAATTATCTGAACATATAAGCCAGTGTCAGCCCGCCAAAAAAGTTTCTTCCCGGACCTGATTCATAATATTCGCTTCTATCTGAGTTAATATTAATAAAAGCTACATATTTTTTATCTGCAATATTGTTCAGCCCGCCATAAGCAACCAGTCTGAATTTATCAAAATTACAGTCAATACCTATCTGCCCGTTAATTAATGAGTAAGCCGGTGTTTTTAGGCTATCGGTATTAGCATCATTAACAAACATACTTCCTACATACTGAAAATTAGTTTTTGCATACAAGGTATATTTTTTAGCAACT
>JANPBV010000390.1:0-3456 GCA_031430615.1 Ignavibacteria bacterium
CTTTAATGTATGGATGGGAATGTGTCGGAATAGAAAACGGCTGGAAAGGTTTAATGGATATTTACACAAGACCACTTGATCTTAATGCAGTTTCAGGAATCCTTCAAAAAGGGGGAACAATTCTTGGTACTTCAAGAACAAATCCTTATAAAACCGAGGGTGGTGAAAAAACCGTTATTGAAAATACAAAGAAAATAGGACTGGATGCATTGATAGCAATTGGTGGAGAAGATACTCTTGGGGTAGCAAACAAACTTGCAAAGACTGGATTTAAAGTTGTTGGAGTACCTAAAACAATTGATAATGATCTCAACGGCACAGACTATACTTTCGGTTTTGATACTGCTGTAAATACCGCAATGGATGCAATTGATAGGATCCACACTACTGCTGAATCACATCACCGCGCTATGATTATTGAAGTTATGGGAAGACATGCAGGATGGATAGCGATGCATTCCGGTATTGCAGGCGGCGCTGATCTTATTTTAATTCCTGAAAAGGAAATTATAATTGATGAAATAATTAAGGTTATGGATGACAGAAATAAAAGAGGGAGGTCCTTTTCGATAATTGTTGTTGCTGAAGGCGCAAAGATAAGTGAATCTGACAAGAAAGAGTCACAAATGGTTCTGCAGGATGAAAAACTGGATGCTTTTGGTCATGTTAGGCTTGGTGGTATTGCAAATATTCTCGCAGCTATTATTGAGCATAAAACAGGGGTAGAAACACGCGCTACAATTCTTGGTCACATACAGCGCGGAGGTTCACCAACAGCTTATGATAGGGTGCTTGGCAGCCGTTTTGGTGTTCATGCCGTTGAAATGGTAAAAGAAGGTAAATTTGGCAGAATGGCAGCTTTAAAGGGAACAGAAATCTTAGATATTCCAATTGAGGAAGCTGTAAATAGCCTTAAAACCGTGGGTGATGATTTTTATGATGTTGCACGAACATTTTTTATGTAAAAATATTATTTAGATATAAGATTTAATATTTTCTTTGAATTATTGCTAAATTTTGCGTATATTTGTGGTTTGTAAACACAAGAATACTATTTTTTTTAAGAAAGGTTTTTAGATGTCATCGTTAAAAGCGCGTAAAAAGATAACACATAAAGAAATTAAGCAGGATAAGCTTGTTACAGGTTACTTTGAAGCTAGGAATTGGTTCAGTAATGATGATAACAAGAGGAAAGTTTATATTGGAGTGGGAGTTTTAGTTGTCCTGGTTGTTGTTGGATTTTTATATATGAACAACAGGAAGGCTAAAAATGAAGAAGCTGAAGTGAAACTCTCAGCCATAATTTCACTATATGAACAGGGCAAATATCCCGAGGCTATAAACGGTGATCCTGCAACAAACACTATGGGATTAGCGCAGATAGTTAACGAGTACGGAAGTACTAACAGCGGTGAAACTGCAAAATTGTATCTGGGCAACTGTTATTTCAACACGAAAGATTATGATAATGCATTGAAGCAGTATGATAGTTATGGCGGTAGTAATGATATTGTTAAAGCTTCATGCATTTCAGGCGCTGGCGCAGTTTACGAAGTAAAAGGCGACCTTAAAAAAGCAGGAGAGTTTTTTGAAAAAGCAGCAAATGTAAGTAAAGGTGTTGTAATAAATCAGGAAAATCTCTTTTACGCTATCAGGTCTTACACAACTGCAGGTGATAAAGAAAGCGCCAAAAGAGTATTTTCAGTTTTGAAAGATCAATATCCGAAGTCAAAATACATAAATGAATCCAAAAGATTCGAGTCTGAATTTAAGAACTAAATTCATTTAATGATTTTTTATTTAACACAAAGTTTCTGAAAATGAAGCTTTGTGTTTTTTTTAATTTAAAGTTAAAATTTCAAGTTTAAAATTGAACTGGATAGATATATTAATTGTTTTTTTAGTTACGCTTCCAACCTGGTTTGGTTTTCGTAAAGGTTTCCTAAGGAAGTTATTGGGTATAGCAGGTATTATAGCCGGGTTTATTCTGGCAATAAAGTTTTATGATTCTATATCTCTTATACTTTCAAAAGTCATAAAAGAGAACCCTGTTTTTGTAAATGTATTAAGCTTTCTGATAATTATCGGTATTTTATACGGCGCATCGATATGGCTTGCAAGATTTATTGCTAATATGAATTCCGGTACAAGTTTAGTTGATAAGATACTTGGTACAATTGTTGGTTTTTTACAGGGGTTAATAGTAGCAAGTGTTCTGCTGTATAATTTATCATTTGCTGATCTGCCTAATAAAACAACGAGAGATAATTCATTGCTATATGGAACAATAGTAAAAATTGCGCCTGCTATGTTTGATAGAATAATTGAATATTTTCCTGGTTTGCAGGACATTTATAAAGAATACAAAAACCCTAAAATGCTTGAAAGCCCATTTAAACATGATGAAAAATACGTCAATCCAAACAACAATCAAAATAACAATAAGCCAAAAGGAAAATGAATACAGTCCTCATAATTGAAGATGATAAGGCAATTGTTGATGTGCTTAAAATGATACTTGAGCATGACGGGTTCAGGATAGAAAAGGCTTTTAACGGTCCAACCGGCATTGAAAAATTCAAAGAAGTTGATCCTGATATAGTTCTGTTAGATATTCGTATGCCTAAGATGGATGGCATAGAAGTTCTGCAGGAAATTATCAGGCTCAATAGTAAAGCAATTGTTATTATGATATCAGGGCATGGAAATATCGAAACTGCAGTGCAAACTACAAAACTTGGCGCTTATGATTTTATCGCAAAACCATTTGATGTCGAAAGACTTAAGTTAACCATACAGAACGGTCTGAATTACAAAAGGCTTCTTGCAGAAAATGAAAGCATGAAGCTGAAGTTTGATGTTAATGCCGAGTTCCTGGGTAATAGCGAAGAAATGAAAAGGCTTAAAGATCAGATTTCCAAAATTTCTTCTACTTCGAGCCGCGTACTAATTACAGGTGAAAATGGAACAGGCAAAGAGCTTGCCGCAAAGCAAATACATAAATTAAGCGATAGGGCAGATAAATCATTCATACACGTTAATTGCGCAATTATCCCTAAAGACCTGCTTGCAGTGGAATTATTCGGCTGCGTAGAAGGATATTTATCATTTTCACCAGGCAAAAGAATCGGTCGTTTTGAATTGGCTAATGGCGGAACACTTTTCCTGGATGAAATTGCTGATTTGAGTATGGAGTCCCAGGGTAAGTTATTAAATGTTCTAAGTGAAAATAAAATTGAACCACTTGGAAGCAGTACATATATTCCCGTGGATGTTAGGGTAATTTCATCAACAAACCGTAACCTGAATGAGCTGATACAGGAAGGGCAATTCCGTGAAGACCTGTTTCACAGATTGAATGTTTTAACACTTGTACTTCCACCTCTTAGAAGCAGAAGTGAAGATATACCCGAGCTGGCATGCCATTTTACTAAGGAAATATCGTTGAAAAATGAT
>JANPBV010000391.1:0-5325 GCA_031430615.1 Ignavibacteria bacterium
AACACCGGTAATTCAGTATCCGAAATGAAAAACGAATTATTGAAAAAAAAGTCAGATGAGCTAATTGATGAGCTTGATGTACCGGGAAGTGAACTTGATGATGAATCGGAGGACACCGGTAATGAAGATGAGGAGAATAATTATTACAGCTTAGGCGGAGATAACAATAGTGAGCTGGATGAAGATAAATCGTAGAACCGGCTTCTTGTCTGGTTATGAGAGATGGTTTTGACAGTGGCGGGTGAATTTTTACTTACATAGATAACTTGTGTACTAGCAGAGTCTTTCAATCCCGCTAAGCAGTAGAGCGGGACTGTGAAAACACTTCGTGTTTTCTTGAGGGGGATATAGCTGTGATGGATAATACTATGAAACTAATAAACCTGCCAGGTTTTTAAGAACTGGCAGGTTTTACATAATTTAGCAGCTCTAAAACTTAATTAATCTTCTCGTCTTTAGGATTTATCGTTGGCTGGAAACCAAATCCACCCTGTTGCGGAGCGCCAATTAACTGTATTTCGCCAAACTGGCTCTCGAATTTTTCGATATTATCCTTCAATGCGCCAAGCAGCATTTTTGCATGCTGCGGGGTCATAATAATTCTTGCGCTTATCTTTGATTTCGGAATTCCGGGTAAAACCCTTGTGTAATCAATAATAAATTCAGCCGGGGAGTGCGATATTATTGCAAGGTTTGAATATATCCCTTCTGCTTCTTTTTCGCCAATTTCGATGTTAATTTGCTGTTGGATGTTGTTTTCTTCGTTTGCCATAAATTGTTCCTTTTTACAAAAATAATCGCAATTTTTAACAGATACAAAGCATTTTTCATTGATTTTATTTTTTACTTTAGATATATTTGTAATCTATTCAATTTTCATTCCGAAGTAGCTCAGTTGGTTAGAGCATCTGACTGTTAATCAGAGGGTCGCAGGTTCGAGTCCCGCCTTCGGAGCGCAAAATCCCGCTATTTTAGCGGGATTTTTTGTATAAATTTAATGTTGTTGGTCAACTTAACTCAAAAACGAGTCAGAAAAACAAGTCAAGCAAACTGAAAAGCCAGTCGTGGCACCAACAACGGGGAAATATTTATCATATAGTTGTGTCAGGCATGACTTTAGTTATTCACCTGACACGGAAAACGAAGTTTTCCAAATTATTAGCATACAAGCTTAGACTTAATATCAAATCAATTTTTCCAATGGATTGCAATCTTCCACTTGTTTACCCTAATGCTAAATTTGTAAATCTTTTTGTCAGCATAGCTGACGTGTCAGTTGAATACCTGACACCACGGCAATAAATATTCTATGGGATTGCCACGTCGCTTCGCTCCTCGCAAAAAGTATGGATCCTTCGCTTCGCTCAGGAATATTTCCTAATAATTCTTAATGTAAAGATTAACCATCCCGAAGGAAGCGAAGGCAATGTTTGCGAGCCAGGCGGTGAACATCGGGTTCAGATCGCCGTTATAGCCAAATGACTGCGATATTTTGATGAAGCCAAGATATACAAAGCTTACCAGTATGCTTATACCAAACTGTAATGCCAGCCCTTTTCTTCTTTTTGAGCCTGTTGATATAGATATGCCAAAAATAACAATTATCAGGCTTGCAAAAGAAAATGATACTTTTGAATAAAAATCAACCATTTGCCTATCGGTATTCTGTCCGCCTTTTTTCATGCTTGCAATGTATTCTTCCAACTCTCCGTAATTCATTTCATCAGGCTTTAATTGCTTTCTGGTAATCTGGCTTGGTATAAGATTAATTTTATTCAATCCCTCAATTTCAGAAACAGGAATGCTTTCATAACTCTTTAGCTCTTCCTTCCCCGGAGAAAATGTTCTTTCAGCCGCGTTAATGAGAATCCATTTACCGCCATCCCATTTCATTTGTCCGGCATCAACTCTTTTAATCAACTGGCTTAGGGTATCGGGTTTAAAAAGCTGGATAGAAACATTGTTTGCCGAGAGATCATTTTCATTGAAACGCTCTATCAGAATAAGCTGGTTCTTTGAATCCTGGAAATATAGTTTATTTAAGCCGACAGTAATTTTATTCTTGCCAAGCTGATTCCGTTCAATATAGAATTTTTTCTTATTCGCCTCAGGTACAATCCAGTTATTGAAGTATAGAGAAATCATTGTTACTACCAAACCCATCGCAAGAAACGGCATCATGAACCTTGTCAAACTTATGCCGGCATTTTTAATTGCTGTTATCTCGTTGAAATTCACCATTCTGCCTGCGGTGAAAAGTGTTGCAAGCAAAACCGCAATTGGTGTAATAAGTCTTATAATTTCGGGGATAAAGTAAAGGTAATAATTGAATACAGCGCCTAATGATAGTTTGTTATCTAAAAATTTATCAAGGTTTTCGAAAAGATCAACCAGTATGAATATTAATATAAAACATAAAAGGGCAAACAGGAAATTTTTAACAAACTGAACAATTATATACCTATCAATTTGTTTAATCAAGCTGTTTGCCCGTTTTATTTATAATAAAAAATGAACTATTTTTTCTTTGTAGTCTTTGTTGTTTTAGGTTTATCCAGGTAAATATTTGCTGCAACATATATAGTGCCCCAGTTAATATCTTTTTTCTTGCTTAAAACTTCTCTTCTGGTAGCTGTTAATACAGGTCCGTATATAGTTGAATAAAATGTGCCTTCTTCATCATTAAGTGATGCATTGGATTTACCCCACTCTATTGCGTCTGCAATTCCGCTGTTGGTATTCCTAAGCAGCAGGTTACCCAGGTCATACTTGATACCAAAAGCCAGACCAAACTGTTTGTTTATCCTGAACTCAATGCCCGCATCAAAATTAACGCCAATTCTGAAATCAGAAAAGCTTGTTGTAACGCTATCCACCCTGTTTTCAGTTCTTGAGAGTTTTCCGTTAAAAAGGTTAAAAGCTATATTTGCTCCAAAATATGGACTAACCATTTTTGTAAAAGATGTTGGAGCCAATTCAAATCCTAACCCAAAAGAAAATGAGTTGAATGAATATGAATAATTAACACTTGTAAGTACAGTATCAAGCTGATTATTGATATTTATAACAGTCACACCAATATTACCGCTTTTTGAAGGTTCAAATGTGTTAAATGTATTGAATCCTGCAAATAAAACCCCGCGTGTGATTGCATATTTATCAAAATTGAATTTAGCCTTGCCAAAGAAAGATAACCCTGTTTTCATTGCGTAGTTATTTCTCATAAAGTTTGAATCAATTGCAAGAACAGTTGTACTTCCTAAGGGCATATTTGTATAATAAGTGCCTTTTGAAGTCGTACCAAATGGCTCAATTATACCAATACCAACCTGCAGTATAGTTTTATCAAACTGTGAGTATGATACAGATGAAAAAATTAAAACGAGTAATAAGTATTTCAGTATTTTCATTTTTAATTATAAATTAGTTAATATATTCATCTTCCAAAATAAAACGAGAGGCCTCCGTAAAACTGCAGGTAAGTTATATTTTTCGAAGGGTAATTAATGTTATTTATTGAGTAACTTTTATCATTAAGGTTATAATTTGGTCTTCTGTCTGCTTCGTAGCTCTTGCCTATCATGTTTGCAAAAGCATATTTAGCGCCAATAAGCGCCCCTATATTATTATGCAGCTGAACATCCACGCCTCCTACAACATTAACGCCAAGCCTGAAAGCGCCATTAAGATTGAAAGTTTCAACAGAATCAATATAATCCTCTATGTAACTGCCGGCAAAAAAGTTGCCGGATAGTTCTGCTCCTAAAAAGGGTCTTACTTTATTTTTTCTGTAGCCAAAATCGTATTCGCCCCCAAGGGTAATACCCAGCAAGCTTTGCTTCAAGGTAACAGTAATACTTCCGACACCATCGGTATATTCCTTTGATTGCCCAAAAACATTAAAAGCAACTCCGCCTTTTATGCTGAACGGACTTTTTTTATTTATCGGTATTTTTACAAATATTCCATAATTAAAACCTGAACGCATGAAATAGGTGTTTGAATCAGGGTTCCCGTTACCTGTGAACATAAACTGGGTATCGCCAAACTTTCCGCTATAATCACCCAGAGGCAATGAATAACCCCCAATGAACTGCACCGTTGCAGTTGGCTGAGAATATGTTATTTCATTCAAAAATGTCATGCTAACGATAGCTATTATGAGTATATATTTCATTTATCTGTTGTTCCTTTTACTTGAATTGAATCCTTGGGTTCCTTGAATTACAAATATTTACAAATTTACCTGTAAAATCTTTAAAAAAATATATAAAAATGAAACAATCTGATAGTGTTAATTAAAAAGGCTTAAATCTTATATTTTAATTAAGAAATAAGCCCTTCTTTACTGTAAAAAATTGTTACAGGTTTATTTTATCAGTTCACCAAAATAGAATGATAAACCAGCATATATCTGTAAGTAATAAAGAGATTTAGATTTGTTGTTTGAACTATCTTCATCATTTAAGCC
The DNA here is from genome assembly GCA_031430615.1 of Ignavibacteria bacterium. Classification (GTDB taxonomy): domain Bacteria; phylum Bacteroidota; class Ignavibacteria; order Tepidaquicellales; family OLB5; genus OLB5. Next base: position 4,472 of record JANPBV010000391.1, read on the forward strand.
AAGCTCTTTACTTGTTGTTGTTCCGGTTTCTTCATCATCAGTAATAGTTGTTGTAGTTGTAGTAATATCAGTTTTTTTACCGATTAAGTTAGAAAGTGAATACTTTACTCCAATAACTGCGCCGATACTTTTGTTTAATTTTATATCTACACCCGCATTTGCGATTACGCCAAACCTGGTTTCGCTTTTTCTTTTTATAGTAAATGATGAATCACCTGAAGCAGTAATGCTTCCGCTGAAGAAATTTACTGCGAGGTCAAGTCCTACAAAAGGATCAAATTTCTTCTTTGGGAAGAAATTATACTCAGCCCCGGCTGAAATTGTAAAAATGCTGACTTTATTTTTATAAGTAAGTGTTGCGCCCGTCCTTGGGTAATCTTTGCTTCCGCTGAATGAATTGTAATTAAACCCTGCAGTAAGCCTGGCTTTGCCGAGCGTATCAATGCAATATTTACCGATTGCGCCAATATTATAGCCGCTTTTTACGAGCAGGGTACTTGATTTATTGAAGTCAAGTAATGTAGTTCCCATTGTATCCGGGAAGTCACCCTTTAGATCGGCAAATGGCATTGAATAACCTCAAAAAACATTAAGATTATATTTTGTCTGTGAATTGAGTGATACTGTAAAAATTAAAAAGAGGGCTGGTATTATCAGTAGTTTGTTTCTCATATTCAGTATTATTTTTTCAATATGTTTAATAATTACACGCTAAATTTAATAAATAAAAAGGCTTTATACAATTGTATTATTAGAAATTATTATTACGCAAATAATGGAAATACGATAATATTTGGTGAGTATTTTCTATCATTAATTGATATTATTGATTAATAACTATGAGAAAATTAGCG
>JANPBV010000392.1:0-3408 GCA_031430615.1 Ignavibacteria bacterium
ATAAATTTTAACTTGATGCTCAATCAAGTTAATCAAGCAAATCAAGGTAATCAGGGTCAAGTTTATATATTTTTTCAAATAATTCAAACACTTATCTTTGCCCTTAACTGAAAAAATTAATATTTATACATAATCAAGAACGTCAAGAAGAAAAACACAATGGAAATGATCTACTCGCTAGCTAAAAGGCGGGGATTTGTGTTCCAGTCATCGGAAATTTACGGGGGATTGAACGGCTGCTGGGATTTCGGTCCGTTGGGAGTAGAACTGCTCAATAACATCAAGCAGGCATGGTGGCAAGCTATGACTTACCGTGATGATATTGAAGGGCTTGACGCATCAATCCTCATGCACCCCAAGGTTTGGGAAGCATCGGGGCATGTTGAGAATTTTACTGACCCTATGGTTGACTGCAAGCAGTGCAAAGCGCGCTACAGGGTCGACTTGCTTTTTGATATGCTGCCTAAGAAGAATAAAAAAACATTTGAAGATAAGATAAAAGCAACCCTTGGGTATGAGGCAGCTGAAACACAGGAAAGCTCGATAAATAATTATTTCTCAGATAACATAAATCTGTTTACAGCAGAAATAACCTGTCCCAATTGCGGAAATACCGGTACTTTTACAGATGCAAGAAAATTTAATTTGATGTTCAAAACTTATATGGGCGCAATTGAAAGTGAAGACTCTATTGCATACCTTAGACCCGAAACCGCGCAGGGGATATTTGTTAATTATGGTAATGTAAAGGAATCAACCAGGCAGAAGCTGCCGTTTGGGATTGCGCAAATTGGCAAGGCTTTCCGTAATGAAATTAACACGAAGAATTTCTTATTCCGTGTGCGTGAGTTTGAGCAGATGGAAATGCAGTATTTTGTTAAACCCGGAAGTGATGAAGAGCGTTATAATGAATGGAAGGAACGCCGCATTGAGTGGTGGGTCTCACTTGGTATAAAACGCGAGAACCTGAACTTTGCTCCTCACCCGGCAGATAAGCTTGCGCATTACGCAAAAGCCGCCGTTGATATTGAATTCAAATTCCCTTTTGGCTTTGGCGAAATTGAAGGTATCCATAACCGCGGTGATTTTGACCTGACCCAGCACACAAAATTTTCGGGCAAAAAGCTTGATTACTTTGACGAACAGAACAAGGAACGCTTCACTCCGTATGTAATTGAAACCTCAGCAGGTGCAACCCGTGGGTTTATGGCATTTCTCTGCAATGCCTTTGATGAAGATGAAGCGCCAACATCAGAAGGTAAATCAGAAGTTCGCACAGTACTGCACTTTCACCCCAAGCTTGCGCCGATAAAGTGCGCTGTATTCCCGCTGGTGAATAAAGACGGACTTCAGGAAATATCACGCGCCATAACCGATGACCTGCAGAAGACATTCAAGGTATTCTATGATGATTCAGGAGCAGTGGGCAGGCGTTACCGCAGACAGGATGAATGCGGCACACCGTTTTGCGTTACCGTAGATTACGATACTTTGAAAGATGATACAGTAACAATCCGCGAGCGTGACAGCATGCAGCAGGAGAGAATTCATAAGGATAAAGTTAAGATGTATGTGATGGAAAAAATGAGCCTTTAAATAGTGAAGTGGTGAGATAGTGAAATAGTTTTATCGTTGTAATTTTATTTTATAGACGACCTAACGGGTCGTCTATTTAATTTATTTATCCCAAGCATTATCAACAATACTATCAACATCACAAAAAATATTGTAGTCGATACACTTTTACAAACTGAAAATATACTTGTCAACTTTATTAAACCCGCCGGAATATCAGGATAACCTTTCAACATTAAAATAATTCCAATGTTCTCAAGGTAATCAAACAATCCGGATAGAATTGGGATATAACATAAATAGAAAAGCATGCTCTCAAATTTACCAAGCTTGTTTAATAAATAGCCGAGCAACAATGAGTAACCCATTGCAAAAAGTAGGGGATATATCATATCAGCAGGTATTTGCCTGAAAAGATATGTATTTCTGCCAACATCACCCAGCTTATTAAATAGGGTTATTACGTAATCGGTATTATAACCGCCGGGCATCATATCCAGCAGGTCCATTCCGCCGGAATATTCCATTACATTCGGTATTGTTACAACCAGCATAAAAACATAAACAATATTTGTAAGGATAAACATTGTCAGAACCTTTTTACCTGACATATTTTTAAGAATTAAATCCTTCAATATTGGTTCATTATTTCACTAACATTCCCGCAGAGCGGGATTTCAAATTAAATGACAATGTCATTTAATTATCAACATTTTATTTGTCTGGCTAAAATCTCCCGCATTTATCCTGTAGAAATAAATACCTGAAGGTAATCCATCTGCTCTGAAATCAACAGCATAGTTTCCGGCAGCAAGATTTGAATTGACCAGATCACTTACTGTTTCACCCAATGCATTAAATATTTTTATAGTAACAAATTCCTTATTGGGAATTGAAAATTTAATTATTGTTGCCGGGTTGAACGGATTTGGATAGTTTTGTTCGAGTGAATAAGATTCCGGTATTGAAGTGTTTGATAATGTTATTCCATCCGGACCCATATCAGCAAGTTTTATTACATAACCTTCGCTTGATATTGCATATCCATATATAATTGTATTAATATATACTAAAGACATATCAGTTAGATTTGTTACAGCTGAAGTTGTCATTAGAAACCAGTTCAAGCCATTATTGACACTTCTTTTTATAGAATTAGTAGCTGCTGAGCCAAACATGAAAGCTGCAGGCGTTCCCTGAACCCATTTTAAAACACATCTGCCGGAGAGTCCTGAACCCGTATTAATAGTTGACCATGTTACTCCAAAATCAGATGATCGGCTGATATTTGGAAGAGAAGTTGTTGTTGCTGCAAGCATGATCTGACCAATATCATTCATAGTAAAACCGGATATTGCCGTGCCTGATACCGATGGAATTCCCTGAGAGAATGCTGTGCCTCCATTTGTAGAGAATGTTACCCTAGAAAAGCCACTTATTCCATGCCCAAATATTTGTGAACTTGAGCACCATACTGTGCCTATGCTGCTGGTTGTTCCACCTATAGTAGTTGTGCCAGTTGTCCAGTTCAATCCTCCATTTGTAGATTTAGCCCAGAATTGAGAATTGCCTGTAGGTGCATCACTTTGAGTATAAACAAAATTTCTGTTGGTATTTACTCCGGATATTCCGTTAAAAAATCCTGCTGTTCCTCCTGTAGTTAATACAACATTCCATGTTGTTCCTGCGTCAGATGTACGCCATATTTTGGCATTTCCGCCAGTGCCGCCAACTGCTCCTCCATCACCCACAAGGCATGTATTTACATCAATAGCCCATATTGCATAGAATTCAGGTCCAGTTAAAGTACCTGTTGCATTGATGAAATTAGCA
>JANPBV010000393.1:0-1985 GCA_031430615.1 Ignavibacteria bacterium
TAGCTTTATATTCGCTGTATGAAAGATATTCCTCAGCAAGCTTAAATAGTGCAGTGAATCCGCTTCTTAATTTTGAGTCATTGAATTTTTCCGCAGGATACAATTTCTCGAAAACCGCAAGTCTTGTGAAATTTTGCTGGTCAAAGTCTGGATAATACTCTTTCAGCACGTCATACAGCTTAACAAGTCTTGTTCTCTCATTGAAATATGGAGATTTTATGAATTTCCCAAATTCTTTGAATTCATCTTTAGTTAGTTTTGCGAGAACCTGTGTTAATTTAGTTTCATTCATATAAAAATAGTCACTATAGCGTCAACAATTACTGTGTAATATACCTTTAAAACATTAGATTTACTCTATATTTACCTTTATTCTGCATTCTATGGCGTAAACAATAAACATTAAATTTCTTTGCTTTCTCTACTTGTGAAAGGGTATTTTTGTCTAGGCAAGTGCTTATTAACTCTGAAAAAATTTATGAATTGACTTTATTTCGTCTTAACTGGTACAACCGCAAGACTTCCGGGTCTTCGGCAGACTGAAACAAAGTACCCGTGAATTTAATGAAACAGAGAAAGCAAATTTAAAATAATAATCTTTTAATGCTCATTTAAGTGGAAGGGAATTCAAAATGCGAACAATAAAGTTAATCATTCTATCGTCTGCAGTATTCATAATTGGTTTTACAAACAGCACGTTTGCGCAATGTAGTAATTTATGGAGCGACCAAATTTCAGGTACATCGTCCAATATACGCAGTGTGAAAGCTGTAAATAATTTAGTCTGCTGGGTTGGCGGTAACGTCGGAAACGTACGAAGAACCGTTGACGGCGGTATAACCTGGACAAATGCTAATCCGCCAACTTCCGCTAGTATTGTTTCCATAGAAGCTATTGACTCCAATACTGCATGGTGCTCGGCGGCTACAATTGTTTTCCGTACCTCAAATGGCGGAAGCAGCTGGACACAGGTATTCACGCAGACGGGCGGATACATTAACGGATTCCGATTTAATAACGCAAATACAGGCTTTATGATGGGTGATCCGGTCGGCGGCAGATGGTCTCTATGGAAAAGCACCGATGCAGGAATTACGTGGGATTCTGCCGGATTGTATCTGGCGCAGGCAGGCAGTGAAGCCGGATGGAACAACTCTCTCTTTATGCAGGGAAATAACATTTGGTTTGGAACAAACAATACAAAAGTGTATAAGTCAACCAATGCGGGGGCTACGTGGACCTTCGGAGTCACTGCGGGAATGATAAATTCAAATAGTTTACATTTCAATACACCTACACTTGGTTTGACAGGAAGTGCTGCAGGAATGATGAAAACAACTGATGGCGGAGCTACTTACACAAGCGTTACAGTTCCCGGAACCGGGACTATTCACATTGCAGGTTACGGTTCTGATTTTTGGTATATAAGGGGTATGGGCGTTTACCGAAGCACAAACAGCGGTGATAACTGGTCGCTGGAATATACTTCGACAGGGTTTCTTAACCATATTAGTTTCGTATTACATAACGGGTGTCCGATTGGGTGGGCTGGTCGCAACAATGCCGGAGGGCTTGTTATCAGGATGCAAAGTGATACATTAACATCAACAGGAAACAATAATAACCAAATTCCGGAAGCATTTGGATTGGGACAAAACTATCCGAATCCGTTTAACCCAACAACAAAAGTTCGATTCGCATTACCAAAGAATTCATTTGCAAAACTTGTTGTTTATGATGCGCTTGGCAGAGAAGTGGAAACATTGGTTAACGAACAGCTAACCGCAGGCACTTACGAAGCAGATTGGTCAGCCAATAAATTTTCTAGCGGGGTTTATTATTATAAGCTTAGCGCAGGCAGCTTTGTTGAAACCAGAAAGATGATATTGCTTAAGTAACGGCATTAAATCAGCTGTTTGCCAAAAATAGGGAAAATTGTACTAAATAGGGGGTTGCAACCCCCTATTTAGTACAATTTTCCCTAT
>JANPBV010000394.1:0-8273 GCA_031430615.1 Ignavibacteria bacterium
AAAGTTCAGGAGCTTGAGACAATTGGCGTTGATTCCGTTATGATGAGCCGCGCACTCTACGAAAATAAATTCCCATGCCAGGCGATCTGGCGAATGCAGGAAAAGATTGACACTTCTTTAGACCTCCCGAAAGTAAAATAATAATTTGTCATTCCCGTTTGCTTGTCTCTATGGCGCCACGCCTTGCTGAACGAAGTGAAGAAAGGTATGCAGGAAAAGATTGACACTTCTTTAGACCTCCCGAAAGTAAAATAATAATTTGCCATTCCCGTTTGCTTGTCTCTAAGGAGAATGCGGAATCCATATGAACTATTCTGAAAAAATATTTTGAACTGCTTATTAATTAGACTCTTTTTACACCTGTTAAACATTCTATAAAACCCTTATCTTTGTACCTTAATCCTATTTATTACTATGTCAAAAAGAATAATTAAAGCACCAACAGGCAATAAGTTAACCTGTAAAAACTGGATAACCGAAGCAGCTATGCGTATGTTAATGAATAACTTAGACCCCGATGTGGCAGAAAGACCCGATGACCTGATTGTCTATGGAGGCGGAGGAAAAGCTGCAAGGAACTGGGAATGTTATGACCAAATTATTGAATCACTGCAGAACTTAAACGAAGATGAAACACTTCTTGTGCAGTCAGGTAAACCCGTTGCAATATTCAAAACTCACACAAATGCCCCAAGAGTAATTATCTCCAATGCCCAGCTTGTTCCCGCATGGGCAACATGGGATGAATTCCGCAGACTTGATGCGCTTGGACTAACAATGTACGGACAAATGACAGCAGGCTCATGGATATATATCGGCTCACAGGGAATCCTGCAAGGTACGTATGAAACATTTGCAGCTTGCGCTGATAAACATTTTAAAGGTGATCTTTCCGGTAAGTTTATTCTGACTGCAGGCTTAGGCGGAATGGGAGGAGCACAGCCGCTTGCTGCTACAATGAATGGCGCTGTCATACTGGGAATTGATGTTGATAAAAGCAGGATACAAAAACGAATTGATACAGGATACTGTGATGTTCTCACTGAAGATATTGATGAAGCAATTGAAATAATTAAAAAAGCAGTTCAGAATAAAGAAGCTAAGTCAGTTGGACTTGTAGGCAACGCAGGTGAAGTTCTGCCTGAACTATTGAAAAGAAATATTATTCCTGATATCGTCACTGACCAAACCTCTGCTCATGATATGCTTAATGGTTATGTTCCAATGGGAATGTCATTAGAGGCAGCATTTGATTTGAGGAAATCAGATCCTGAAAAATATATTAAGCTTTCCAGAGAAACTGTTGTAAAACACTGCAAAGCTATGCATGATTTTATAAAACGTGGTTCAATTGTGTTTGATTACGGTAACAATATCCGTGGTGAAGCTTTTAATAACGGATTTAAGGAAGCATTCGATATTCCGGGTTTTGTACCTGAATATATTCGCCCGTTGTTTTGTGATGGTAAGGGTCCATTTCGCTGGGTAGCGCTCTCAGGTGACCCAAATGACATACTTGTTACGGATGAATATGTCTTGAAGACTTTCCCTGAAAATAAAGCGCTTGCAAGGTGGATAGAACATGCTCAGAAGAAAGTTCATTTCCAGGGTTTACCTGCAAGGATTTGCTGGCTTGGTTATGGCGAAAGGGCAAAGATGGGAAAGATATTCAACGAGCTTGTGCGTGATGGCAAAGTTAAAGCCCCAATCGTTATTGGACGGGATCATCTTGATTGCGGTAGTGTTGCATCACCAAACCGCGAGACAGAAAAAATGAAAGACGGCTCTGATGCAATTGCTGACTGGCCAATTCTTAATTTTGCGTTAAATGCTGTTGGCGGAGCAAGCTGGGTATCTCTGCACCATGGCGGTGGAGTTGGAATCGGGCTTTCAATACACTCTGGTATGGTTGTTGTTGCCGATGGAACCAAAGAAGCCGAAGCAAGATTAGAAAGAGTGCTGACTTATGACCCCGGTATGGGTATAGTTCGCCACGCAGATGCCGGATATGAGCAGGCAATAGATAATGAAAAGAAATTCGGCATTAATATGCCAATGATAAAAAACTGACGCAGATATATTATGATAATTATGAAAAAAATATGAATGATAATTTTAAACACTCTGAAATTACAGAGAAAATAATTGGTGAAGCCTATAAAGTATTTAATGTGTTGGGAAGTGGGTTTTTAGAAAAAGTCTACGCAAGAGCACTTTGCAAGAAGCTGCGTGATGCAGGATTTTCTATAGATGAAGAATATCCTATAAAAGTGATCTTTGAAAATGAAATCATTGGTGATTATTTTGCTGATATTATTGTTGATAATAAGGTAATAGTTGAGCTTAAAGCTGTAGAAATATTAAATAAAATTCATGAAGTTCAGCTTGTCAATTATTTAAAAGCCACAGATTTGGAAGTAGGTCTATTGTTAAACTTTGGCGAAAAAATAGAGATTAAACGAAAAGTTTTAACAAAAAATCATAAAAAATCTGCGTTATCTGCGTCAGGAATTTCATCGGACAAAATATGAAGAAATTCGATATCCCAATATACTACCGCAGTCCTGTAATTTCTGTTGTTAAGGAGGCAAGGAAAGTAACTGACCCAAGGAAGAAGGATTATACGCCATCTGTGCTGGATTTCGGTCCCGTAAAATTTTTAATTGCCAGACATTTTGGTTTCTGTTACGGTGTTGAAAATGCAATTGAAATAGCATACAAGTCACTTGAGCAAAACCCCGGCAAGCAGGTTTATCTGCTCAGCGAAATGATACATAATCCCAAAGTAAATGAAGATTTAAGCTCAAGAGGTGTTAAATTTATCCGTGAACATAACGGCAGACAAATAATTCCTTGGGATAATTTAAAAGTTGATGATATTGTAATTGTTCCTGCTTTTGGCACGACTCTCGAGATTCAGCAAATACTGAGTGATAGAGGAATTGACCCGTACAAATATGATACAACATGCCCGTTTGTTGAAAAAGTTTGGAACCGCGCCGAAGCACTTGGTAAAAAAGATTATACTATAATAGTACATGGTAAGTACAACCACGAAGAAACAATTGCAACATTTTCGCATTCAAAGCAGAACTCTCCGACAATAATTGTAAGAAATATTGAAGAGACAAAGATACTGTGTGATATAATTTCAGGCAGTACCCCCAAAGAAGAATTTTACACGTTTTTTGCTGGCAAACATTCCCAAGGATTTGATGTTAATAAAGATCTTGAAAAAGTTGGTGTTGTAAACCAAACTACAATGCTTGCCACTGAAACCCAGTCAATTGCTGATATGATAAAGGCAAAGATGGAAGAAAAATTCAGCTCAGCTAAAATTAAAGATCATTATGCTGATACAAGTGATACATTATGCTACGCAACCTATGACAACCAGCAGGCTACAATTGGATTATTAAATGGTAATGCTGATTTTGCCATAGTTGTAGGTGGTTATAACAGTTCTAATACATCTCATATTGTGGAATTATGCGAAGAGAAACTTCCGGTATATTTTATTTCAGGAGCAGAAAAAATTGTTTCCCAAAATCTCATAAGTCATTTTAATATTCACGCCCAGGAAGAGACTGCGACAAACAACTGGCTGAATATTATAGGTAATAAACCTGTTAAAATAATCCTTACAAGCGGTGCATCATGCCCTGATGCAATACTGGATGAAGTTCTGCAGAAGATACTCTTGTTTTTCACGGATACCCGGTCAATTGATGAAGCGCTGGTTTCGTTCAGTATTGAAAGCGTCAGTTAATTTCAAGTTCTCCCATTCTTCTCTTAATTAAAGATATTTCCGGTACAGAGTTTGTAAGTCTTAATGCGATCTCAAGATGTTCTCTCGCTTTTCTTTTATCGTTAAGGTCACTGTAAAATTGGGCAAGGGTAGTATGATATAAATAATAATTTTCAAGTTTTTTTATTTTCAATAATTCTGTTAGAGCTTCCTTAGTCCCCTTGATCATTGATATCACAATAACTTTATTCAATACCGTTACAGGTGAAGAATTTATTTTTTCAAGTAAATTATAAAGCTTTAGAATGCTCTCCCAATCGGTATCTTCAAAATTAATTGCTGATGAGTGATAAGCTGCAATTCCTGCCTCTACGTGGTATTCTGTCAGATCACTGCCGGCAGAAGCTTTTGAGACGTATTCAAATCCTTTTGTTACGAGTGCTTTATTCCACAAATCCCTGTCCTGTTCTTTAAGTAGTATGATGTAACCCCTGTCGTCTGTACGGGCATCAAGTCTTGATGCATGGAAGCACATTAATGCAAGTAAAGCATATGTTTTAGGCTTATCTCCAATTGGACGTTCACTCAATAGCTGACATAATCTCATAGCTTCAGCACAAAGATCCTTCCTGATTATTTTTTCTGATTCAGTTGAGCTGTAGCCTTCGTTAAATAAGAGATATATGACCTTATAAACGGAATCCATGCGTTCAATTAACCGGTTACCTGAAGGAATCTCAAATTTCAAATGCTCATCTCTAAGCTTTTGTTTGGCGCGGAATAATCTTTTATTAACATTTGCTTCAGTTGTCAGCAGTGCCCGTGAAATTTCTTTGATGCTGAGACCGCAAAGTGTTTTTAATGTTAATGCAATCTGTGATTCCTGCGGCAAAACAGGGTGACAGGATGCAAATATCATTCTAAGCTGGCTGTCTTCTATTTCATTATCTAAAAACATATTATTTACAGATGAAGAAAGTGTCCATTCAGATTTTAATAAATGGCTGAGATCAGATTCATATTCCTGAACATGTTTCCTGTGACGGAGATAATCGATGGTTTTATTTTTTGCGACCTTGTATAGCCAGGCTTGCGGGTTCTCGGGAATGTTGTTATAGCTCCACTCAGCCAGAGCCTTTAGAAAAGTATCCTGTACAATATCTTCTGCAATTTCTATGTGTGAGAGCCCAAAAATTCTGGTCAAAACAGAAACCATCTTTCCCGATTCTATCCGGAAAAGATGGCTTGCCATATCTTCATTGTTTTTTTTATCTTTTACATCCAAAATTAAAATATCTATTAATTACATATCCATATGATTTATTTCTCTGATCTCTGTTGCTCCGCCAATCTCATAAATGGGGCATCCCTTTGAAATTTCTGTTGCTCCATCCAGATCTTCTGCTTTAACAATAAGATAACCGCCGATAATTTCTTTGGTTTCGGCAAACGGTCCGTCAGTAATTGTCATTTTCTTACCGGATATTAACCGTGATTCTTTACTGAGAGGGTCACCGCCTGCAAATTTGCCTTCTTTTGCAAGTCCGCCTATCCACTCACCCCATTTAGCCATATTTTTGTTCTTTTCTTCTTCGCTTAAGCCCTGCATGTTACCGCCTCTGAATAATAATAAGTAATCTTTCATTTTGTTTTTTATTTAATTTATGAAATTTTGTTTACATTATTAAGACGATTATACGGTGACAAAACAGGACACATTTACACCAGAATATTTACACATTGAATATTCACATGTGTTTGGCACTTGTACGAACTTCAAGTGAGCCTTTTACATTATAAATTGGACATTCTTTCGCAATTTCTAAGGCTTCTTTCATATCATTTGCCAATATGAGCATATAACCGCCAATTACTTCTTTTGATTCAATGTATGGACCATCTGTTATGGCATTCCCGAAATCAGTAAGTACTTTGGCATCTGTCCAGCTCAATTTATCTCCCTGTTTCAATATGCCTGATTCATCCAATTTCCTTGTCCACATAGCCCATTTTGAAATATATTCCTGCATTTCATCAGGTGAAAGTGATTTGATGTTTCTTTCTTCACTTCTGAATAAAAATAAAAATTCGTTCATAATGTTATATTTAATTTGCTTTAGTTCTTATTATACATAACGATTGAATTTCTAAAAACAGGACAGTCATTCAAAAAAATATTTAATCATCTTTCTCATTCAATAATACGTAATGGCTATGGTCTTCCCAAATACCGTTTATTTGCAGGTATTTTTTTGAATCACCTTCATGCGTAAAGCCAAGCTTTTGAATTACCCTGATTGATGTATTGTTACCGGTCATGATATTAGCTTCTATCCTGTGCAGCTTCAGTTCATCAAATCCAAAATCTATAACTTTCCTAATAGCTTCAGTGGCATAACCTTTAGAATTTTCCGTTTCATCTATTCTATATCCCAGGAAACATGACCTGAAATTTCCCATCGCAATATTAGAAAGCGCAATAGAACCTATTATTTTCTTATCATCATCTTTTAGAAATACACCGAATTTATAATGCCTGCCATCCATACATTCTATTTTAGATCTTTCCAGCATTTTTCTGTGATACTCTAAACTTTTATAATCTTTATCGAAAGCCGGACCCGAACCGCCGAAAAATTCCTTATTCCTCAGAAGAAAATCACAAAACATTTCTGTATCATCTGCTGTTAGTTCTCTTAGCATTAATCTTGAAGAGAATAATTCCACACTCATATGTTATTACCTCTTAGTGTCTGTTTTATAGAAAGTACATGCATAAGGTAAGCAAACGGAACTATGAATGCCGGTATCCATATAAATGGAAAGTATGCGACAACTGTGTTTGCGGGCTCATTAAAAAACTGGCGCATAGGGCTTGGTGTTGAAAGTATGGCAACAAGAAAAATATTTGTTACTAAAAGCAGCCCGGCAAAATTCCATAACAATGCAACAATACGCGGCCATTTTTTTATGCTCAAGGCATAATATCCAACAAGCGCCGCGCTTAAACCGGTTAAAATATCATAATTTATTCCTTCAAATGTCATTTGAAGAGGGATGATATTTTTAATGAATAATAACCAAAGTAATATTTCCATTAATATCCTAAAAGACTGAATGTAAACAAGCCACGCAGGCGGAATTACCAGCAACATTGCATTAACCCTTTTTGAACTGCTGATATAAATAACAGCCAGTATGGGCGGTATTATAACAACTAATATCTTTGGGGGAGTTGAACTGAAATCAAGCAGTGTACCGTTAAATGCCGTTAAAGCTGATATCACAAGCCATGTAATTATGAGTAGCGATGTTACAAGATATGTCTTAACTATTTTATTTTTATCCGCATTCATTATGTTAAGTGCATATTTAAGGGAATAAAAAATGAAGAAAACAATCAAAGCGACAATTAAATATAGAAGTGCGTCAATGTAGAACGGAATTGCCGGGTTCATTTTGCCTCCGGAATTTCATCTATGGAATTATATACCGGTAATCCTTTTGCCGAAATTAATGAACGCTCTATATCTGCGCCCGGAGATGAGCCAATCATTAATATTGCATCACACCTTTCAGCTATTGCGAAGGATATATCACTTATAACTTGCGCTCGTGATAAATCTGCAAGTTCATTTGCAACATTTAAAGATGCATTTACTCCAATAACAGGTATGTGACCTTTTTTGTAAACTTCGGCTGCGGCAATATTCATAGCTTTTAAGTTTGCGGCTTTTTGTTCTTCAGTTTCTGCGCTATATGGTCCAGCTACCGCTATAAGCATAAATTTTTAAAAGATATTTTTTTTTGCGAGACCACTTTAGTGGTCGCGGCAATCTCGTTTTACAATTTTTAAATATTCATTGAATCAAACTCTTCTTCCGTAAAATCTTTAAGTGTTCTGAATTTAACATCGGCAATCGCGAATTTTGGATTGTAGAAATTTGTTTTTTCAGGATATGCCGCGGTTTTCATTCTTGCTGCAATTGCTGCTACTACTCCGTTGAATGAATCTTCAATTGCCAGGCATTCTGATGGTTCAACACCAAGTTTTTTTGCAGTGGTTAGGTATATTGCGGGGTGCGGCTTACCGTAATCTTCAAATTCAGCTGAGTGTATTACTTTAAAATACCCTGTCAGTTCAAATTTATCCATTACAGCTTTTATAATCTTCATATCAGATGAAGATGCAACAGCCAGTAGAAGACCTTTAGTTTTAAACATTTCAAGTAATTCAATTATTCCTTTGTTCAGTTCACTTTTTAGCTTTATCAGTTCTATCAATGAATTAACAATTTCTGCATTCACTTTTTTAAACGGATCTTTTTTATTATCCCAGGGATATTTTTCATGCCAAAGTTTTGTTACATCTACCAGCCGCATACCTGTTGTTGTTTCGCACATCGCCTCCGTTAACGGCACACCAAGAGAGTTAAATATCCTAATTTCAGCTTCCTGCCAGTACGGTTCTGAATCAAGGATCACGCCATCCATATCAAAAATTATTGCTTTTATCATTTACTGT
>JANPBV010000395.1:0-12039 GCA_031430615.1 Ignavibacteria bacterium
GTTTAGTTTCAACAAAATCTTTGGTTGCCAGTGAATAGAAATACACTCCGCTGGCAAAGCCTGTACCATCCCAATCAACTTCATAGCTGCCGGGTTTAAGCTGTTCGTTTACAAGTGTTGTGATTTCCCTGCCTAGAAGATCATAAACAATTATTTTAGCATTGGATTGGATTGGAATTGCAAACTTTATTTTTGTAACCGGGTTGAATGGGTTTGGGTAGTTTTGATGGAGGGAGAAATGTACTGGGATAAAATTACTATTTGAGATTAATTTTATTATTCCGCCACCAATTTGATTGGATAAAATTGTACCGTTATTACCAACAACGTAACCTGTTAAATCATTCGTAAAGAAAACTGAGTTCAAACCTGTCCTTATCATTGGGAAACTTGATACAGTTGAAAACCTATACCAGTTTACTCCTGCGTTTACAGTTTTAAAGATATCCCCACCTGGAGAATAATCATGAGTAGAACTTGTTGTTAAGAAACCCGTATTTGGGTTAATAAAATATACCGAATTTATTACAAATAAATAAGGTAGAGTCATGGATAGATCAAACCAATTCACTCCCGCATTTGTTGTCTTTAAGAGTGAATATCCGGTCGCTCCATAGTCACCTTTAAAGCCACCTGCGTAACCCGTATTTGCATCTGTAAAATAATAACTTTTAGTTACATTGCTATGAGGTAAGATAACCGGATACCAAGTAGATCCACCATTAACTGTCATCAACATTCTGCCTATACTATCCCTGGATGACCTTGAAACAAATCCTGTGCTGGAATTTAAAAAATAACAAGTATAATAATTTTCGTTTTCAGATAATTGAGTAACCCAATTTAACCCGCCATTTACAGTTTTATAAACTCTTCCCAGAGGAAAGCTTCCGGTCCCAATTCCAGTCATAAAGCCTGTGTTATTATCAACAAAGCAAATTGAATTCAGATTTAGATACAAAGCAGGGGCAATAGTAGACCAGTTCACTCCACTGTTTGTGCTTTTAACGAGGATGCCGCTCTCTCCGCAAATTAATATTTGATTTTCATCAGGTGTTGCAAAATCCAGAAGTTTATAATTTGTTCCTGTACTTAAAGAAACCCAATTACTTCCACCTGTTACACTTTTCAAAATTAAATCATTGTATCCCAGAATATATCCGGTGTTCGAATTGATGAAATTAATTTTTCTTAAATTTACTGATGTCAGGTTTTCTTTTAAAGATATCCAGTTACTTCCGCTATTGAAAGAAACCAGCATCTCGCCTTGAACACCAGACATAGTTAACGAATTAGAATTAGGAATCGGTACAATTTCAGATAGATTTGCTGACGAATTATAATAAATCGAATCCCAGGTTAAACCGCTATTAGTTGTTCTGATTAATTTTCCCGGATTATTATAAATTTTGTTTTTGCCACATACATAACCAGTTTCACTATTTATAAAAATAATTGAAGTAAAATGAGTTGTAGTATCTCTATGCAATATTTCCCAATCATTACCAGCATTTGATGTTTTAAAAATCCTTCCATAATTTCCAACAGCATAAATAGTATTACTATTTGTACAATAAATATCCTGTATATCCTGCAAAGTCCCAAATCCGCATACATCCCAGTTATTTCCGGCATTAGTAGTTTTCAAAATTTTGGTGTAATCAGAAATATAACCTGTAAATTCATTTAAAAATTGAATACTTGTGAAGCAAAATGAAGCCGGAAAATTATTTATATTTATCCAATTTTCCCCGCAATTTGTTGTTTTGAATAATACAGCATAATCATCATCATACATTCCGCAGGCATAACCAGTATTATGATCCAGGAAATAGATTTTCGAAAAATTAACAAACCCAAAAGAAGTTAATGACCAGTTTAATCCTCCATTTGTAGTTTTGATAATTGCCCCGGCATTTGTATGTTCCTGCCAGCCTGCAGAGGCAATAAACCCTGTATTTACATCTACAAAATGAACTGAATATAGATATAAATTTGTGTTACTATTTATCTGGTTCCAGTTTAAACCACCATTATTTGATTTTAGAATAGTACCATCCCACCCAACAGCGTAGCCAATATTTTGATCAGCAAAAAAAACATCTTCCATATTGCTGCCACTGGGATATGGGTTTTGCCAAAACCAACCGCTTTGAGAAAATATATTATTTGCTGAGAGAATTAATAGAAAGGAAAGTATGTATAGTTTTTTCATAACTAAAGTATTTTAGTTATTCAAAAATAAATGCTTTTTTAAGGAAAAACAATAGATTAAGAACTATTTATTCATCCGATGACTCTAAGTCATCGGATGAATAGGGATAATTAATATGCCCACTTAACCAGGATCGAGCCCCAGGTGTAGCCGGCACCAAAGCTTGAAAGAATGAGGTTATCACCTTTTTTTATTTTGCCCTCAGCCCAGTATTCGCTTAGGCATAACGGAATTGTTGCGGCGGTTGTGTTACCGTATTTATGGATATTCACCATAACTTTATCCTGCGGCAGACCCATTCTATCAGCGCATGCGGTTAGGATCCGCATATTTGCCTGATGAGGCACAAGGTAAGAAATATCTTCCGGATTTAGTCCGTTGCGCGCCATAATTTCATGAGAAACATCAGCCATACCTTTAACCGCATCTTTGAATACATGCTTGCCTTCCTGGTAAACATAGTGCCAATCCTTATCAACAGTATCATGTGATGATGGATTCAGGCTTCCGCCGCCCATCATATGCAGGTATTTTCCGCCTTTGCCATCAACATGCATATTGGTATCTATTATCCCGTATTCATTATCTTCAGATGGTTCAAGCAAAACACATCCGGCTCCATCACCAAAGAGTACGCAGGTATTTCTATCCTTAAAATTTGTAATTGCAGACATTTTATCCGCGCCAACCACCAAAACCTTCTTATACATTCCGCTTTCAATAAACTGCATTCCGGCAACAAGTGTGAATATAAAACCGGAGCATGCAGCAAGGACATCAAATCCCCATGCGTTTGTAGCGCCAATTTTTTCCTGTATCACGCATGCAGTAGAAGGGAATAACATATCAGGTGTTACGGTACCAACTAATATCAGATCAAGCTCTTCTGCTTTAATGCCGCGCCTTTCTAAAAGCATATCTATGGCTTTAACTGCCATGTATGACATAGGTTCACCATTAGTAAGAATACGTCTTTCGCTTATTCCTGTTCTGGATTTTATCCATTCATCATTTGTTTCAACAATCTTTTCCATATCTTTATTAGTCACAACTGTTTCGGGCACATAGTGACCAAGTGATGTAATTGCAGCTCTTATTTTTCCCATAAAAAAATTCTTACCCTAAAAATTTTTAACTTTAATAAGTTATTTATCAGTTTTTGTGACAAATTCATTTATATCTTTAATTTTTGCAGCTATGATATCGTTAATCCCTGCTCTTACCATTCTCTCGGCGTTAAGCGCCATATTAACAAATGCCTTAGGAGATGACCTTCCATGCCCTATTATCGAAATACCATTCACACCAAGCAGAGGAACGCCTCCATACTCCTGGTAATCAAAATCTTTCATTATAGTTTTAAGTGTTCCGTATGCTATGCCAACTTTAAGTTTGTTAATGAATCCGCTATCAGCATAATCTTTAAATTTGGTTCTAAGCAAACCTAATACACCCTCAGCAAACTTTAATACTACATTACCGGTAAAACCATCGCATACTATCACATGCGTACCACCCTTAAGGATATCGCGTCCTTCAACATTACCAATAAAATTCAGATTGCTTTTCTCAAGCAGTTCATATGCTTCAACAGTTAAAGTATCACCCTTGGATTTTTCCTCGCCTACGCTTAATAACCCAACTTTTGGATTTTCGATTCCATAAATATGATTTGCGTACACAGAACCCATCACAGCAAACTGGAGCAGGTTTATAGGTTTCGAGTCAACATTCGCGCCGACATCAAATACTATGGTAATGCCACGCTCAGTCGGGAATCTTGAGCCGATTGTGGGCCTGTTAACATTTGCAATTCTGCCTAAAGTAAAAAGAGAGGCAGCCATCACTGCGCCTGTATTACCTGCGCTTATGAATGCATCGGCTTCACCTGATTTGCAAAGTTTAAGTCCTGATACGAGTGATGAATCCGGCTTTTTGCGAATTGCTTCAGTAGGACTCTCATCCATTTCGATGACATCTTCAGCATTATGAATTTTTATTCGGTCAGTATTGTAAGAGAATTTTTTTAGCTCGCTTGCTATTAATGCGGTTTTACCAACAAGAGTAATATTTATACCCCCGTTATTGCGCACGGTTTCAACGGCTCCTGCGACTTCATTCACAGGAGCATTATCTCCACCCATTGCATCCAGGGAAATGGTGATTATTTCCTTTTCAAGGTCGTAGACCTTTACCCCTTTGCTCAATTTACCGCCAGAGCTAATTTATTTCTTGGGAATAACTATTGAGCGGCCGTCATAAAATCCACAGCCCGGACAGACTCTGTGCATTAATTTTGTTTCACCGCAGTTTGGGCAGGACATTGTGCTTGGAGCAGTTGCTTTGTAATGGGTTCTTCTTTTTCTGCTCCTCTGTTTGGAGTGTTTGCGTTTCGGATTTGGCATTATATCACCTCTTTATTATTCTTTAACTTAAGTATTATTATTTAATTTAAACTTTTTCAGACCTGCCAGGTTTTTAAAACCTGGCAGGTCTATACTTTTTTTTAAAAATCTTCATCCTCATCTTCATCTTCATCTTTTTCTACCAGAATATCTTTCCAGAATTCTTTTGACCTTCTGCACCATGAACACGAACCATCAGGTTTTTGGACAGGGAGCTTTTTCATTGGTACCGTTAATATTACCGCTTCTTTTATATCAGTGGTAATATCAACCGATTTCATGTGATGACTGTATGACCTTATTTCTTCTTCACTAAACGCTTCTTCACGGTGTGTCTGCTGAACAAATATCAGTTCAAATGATGTATCAAAATTCTTTTCAAATTTTTCAAGGCATCTATCGCACTCAAGAAAAATTGTTCCACTGATACTTGCTTTTAGATCAAGCTGATGAGTGGTTTTAAAGAGTTCCAGGTTAATTGATAAAGGTTCTTTTAGGAAACCTGTATCAAGACCTAATTCTTTTTCGTCACTTGTAAGCTCAAGTATTTGTGAACCATCATTTAATGAACCAATATTTATTTTTATAGCCATAAAATCAGCCTAAAACACCCTTTTTTGCCCAAATTTTGTAGAAAATCTAACAAATATAAGAAAAATTAATTAAACTTTGTAGTAACGTATTTATCCCAAAAATAAAGGCGTTTCCTTCTAAAGAAACGCCTTATTCGATGAGCTTTCCCACTACCGATGGGAAAATTCTATCGGAGGTATTTGAGTAATTTTATGTTATTTGATAAGTACTATCTTTTTAGTTTCATTAGCATAATCAGTTTCTACCCTGTAGAAATAAACTCCGCTGTTCAGATTTGAGGCTTCGAAAGTAACAGAGTATTCTCCTTCCGGTTTTTTCTCATCAACTAAACTTGCAACAGTTTTTCCTAAGACATCAAACACGGTTATTTTTACATTTGATTCTTTTAATATCCTGTAACTGATATTTGTAGCTGGATTAAATGGATTTGGATAGTTTGTTGATAGACCTGTAAAATCAGTCGGTCCTGTTCTTGTAAGCTCAGTAATACCAATTATTCCATAGTTGCTTGCAAATATACCACCTGCATAAATTACAGGGTTATTTTGTGTAACAGAAACACTATAGCCTGCATCACTACCATTTTGCGGACCATTAAAACGTGTTGCCCATCTTTGCACTCCAAATTCATTATATCCTACCGTCAGGAAATCATTCCCTGAACCTGTTTTATAACTCTCACCTGTAACATAGGCAAATACATTCCAACAGGGAATATCACCAATACCACCCTGATTGCGAATACCCAGACAACTCCTGTTAATAACTTTAATATCCCATGCTTTATCAGAATTTCCGCCATCAACTCTATCAATCCATAGCTGTTCACCATCAGAAGGTTGATATTTAATTGTCGCGTAATCATAGCTCGTAAGGGAGGATTTGCTGTATCCGGTAACATATACATTACTATAAATATCCAAATCAATGCCTGTAGCAACATCGGTATCATTTACTGCAGGATTTGAATACCTTTTAAGCCACTGCTGCACGCCTGCGGTATTATACTTTATAGTTACATAATCAAGCTTAGTATTCCCACCGTGTGATGAACCGGTAACATACAGATTTCCTAAAGGGTCAACCCTTAATTCATTAGCAATATCATCAAGATATGCAGGTCCGTCATATCTTGCAGTCCATAATTGCTGTCCGGTTGGGCTGTATTTTACGGATAAATAGTCATAACCCTTGCCACTCATAAAACTGGCTCCGGTTACATAGACATTACCTGAAGGATCAGCTGCAATTGAATATGCTTTATCTTCCTTTTGAGAAGAGCTGTTATATCTGGCAACCCACAATTGAGTACCTGCAGAACTATATTTTATAGTAGCATAATCATCTATTGCATTACTTCCTCCATAACTTTTACCAGTAACATAAACATTTCCAGCATTATCTAATGTAATAGCAGTAGCCTCATCATAACAATCTCCGGTTCCGTTGTATCTTTTTACCCATAATTGATTGCCGTTATTATCATATTTTATAGTACAGTAGTCTTCACTGGCAAAATCTGACCCTGCGCGGCTCCATCCCGTTACATACAGGTTACCGGTATTATCAATTGCAATTGCAGAAGCATAATCAAGATTATGCCCGGGTCCATCGTAACGAACCGCCCATATGAAATCACCATCTTCACCAAATTTAATTGTCGCATAATCTTCTTTAGTACCGGTTAAGCCCATGCTTACACCTGTTGCGTAAACAAATCCAAAGTTATCCTGTACAATACCTGTACATTTATCGATCTGGTTTCCCGGACCGTTATAGCTTAATACCTTTGTTACTAATTGTCCAAATGAAACAGATGTAATAACCAGCATTAAAGCTGTAGTTATTGATATTATCCTTTTCATTTTTCCCCCCTTAAAGTTTTAGAATAAATTGTGAAATAAATTCTTTTATTTGACTAATTTGAAAAACCACTATGCCAATGTCAGGCAGGCAAAATAGGTCCGTTATTTTATCAAAACCATTTTTACATTTTTAACAAAATGTTCCCCTGATATATTTATTGCTTCTATCCTGTAGATATATAACCCGCTAGAGATATTTGAAGCATTCCATAAATATGAATATTTTCCAGCTTCCATTTTTCGGTTAACGGGAACTGATACTTCTTCACCTAATAAATTAAATATCGTAAGTTTAACATTTGATTCTTTTGGAATATCAAAACTTATATTTGTTGTTGGATTAAATGGATTTGGATAGTTGTTATACAGCTTAAATTCTTTGGGAATTCCAGAGGTTGTTTGGATTAATCCTGTTAATTGATCAGTAATAAAGCTCCACCTTACAGAGTAAGCACTGGTATTACATGCATTAGCAGAATAAACTTTCCAGTAATACCGAGTATTTACCTGAAGAACTCCAGAGCGAACTGTTACGGCTCTAACTAAATTAATAACTGTATCCATAACCATGTTTTGGAAACTAGTATCGGTTGAAACCCTGACCCTGTATGCTGCTGCAGTTGATATACTATCCCAGCATAATAATGGAGTTACAGTTGTTGATGAATTGTTTAATGGTACTATTAATCCTGGTATAGCAGTTAGTGGTAAAGTTGTCCTGAAATTCCTGACCGATGACCAGCTTAAACCCTCGCCAACAAAGTTACGTGCTCTAACACGCCAATAATACTGTATGTTATAATTTAAAGCATTTGCGGGTATTGCATATTGCGATACATTTATTCCCGAAACATCGTGAACTATGGTGGTAAAATTTTGATCTGTAGCTATTTGCAGTCTATAATTACAAATTGGCGGGAATACATCGCTCCAGTCAAGTGTACCGGTAACAGAAAAACAGGTTTGCCCGTTATTGGGTCCGGTTAAATTTGCAGTTCCCGGAAGCAGCCAGCCGCCTGTTGTAGTTTTTATTATAGTGCCGTTATCACCAACTGCCCATCCTATATTTGTATCTAAGAAATTTGTTTTGCGCAGCCAGTTAGCAGTATTGCTTACCTGTGAGTACCAGTTCGATCCACCATCGGTGGTTTTCCTGATAAGCCCGTCTTCTCCTACAATTACACTGAAATTACTATTTTGAATTGACATACCATTTAACCAGCTTGATGTTCCGCTGGTTTGGTTTATCCAGTTAATACCTCCGTTTGAGGTTTTCCTTATTACACCGTTCTCACCAATAATAATTCCTGTAACAGGATCCATGAACGTTACATATTCAAGAAGTGCTGCCGTACCCGTTTGTATTTCAGCCCAGTTAACCCCGCCATTTGAAGTGCGTACCAATTTACCAAATTGACCGACTGCAAAACCTGTATTGGCATCAGCAAATGATACACAGTTCAGATTTGTACTTATTGCTGTCTGGTATTTTGTCCAGGAAGTTCCGCCATTTGTAGTTCTTAAGAAATTACCGTACCACCCAACAACATAACCTGTGTTAGCATCTCTGAAACTTACTGAAGTAAGCTGAACATTTGATGTGCTGTTTTGCGCTGCCCATGTAGCTCCGCCATCAGTGCTTTTAAGTATCAGTCCAACATCGCCAACTATCCAGCCGGTTGAGGCATTAATAAAAAATACGCCAAACAAATGGTTATTAACACCGCTCGACTGAGCATTCCAGTTAGTACCGCCATTTGTAGTTTTAATTATAGTACCCAACTGGCCAACT
Organism: Ignavibacteria bacterium; assembly: GCA_031430615.1. Taxonomy (GTDB): domain Bacteria; phylum Bacteroidota; class Ignavibacteria; order Tepidaquicellales; family OLB5; genus OLB5. The sequence goes on from JANPBV010000395.1 coordinate 8,872, forward strand.
ACTAAACCGGTATTGGCATTTGCAAAATATACACTTGTTAGATTATTTACGGTTCCGCTGGTTTGCATAAACCAACCATAAGGCTGTGAATAAATTTTAACAGAAGCTAAGATGACAAATAGTAAAATGTAGATTGTAGATTTTTTCATAAAATTTCTCCCCCTATAAAAGAAATTTATATACCGCTTTTATGCTACCTATATTTACTATATCTTATGACTAATTTCGCTAACTGATTTCTGTAAACATACTGCTAAATGTTTCACAATGCAAGAGTTATTCATAGCTTGTTTAGTGATATTGTGCTAAATGACTTCTTAACGGTAGGTAGGTTTTTTAATTCGGAAAATAAAAAACCCCGAAAACATTTTCTGCTTTCGGGGTTTAATTACACCAAAAATATTCTAATTATGCTTTTCTATAAGCATCTAATATTCTTGCAGTTCTAACACCTTCTGTTACATCATGCACTCTTATTATATGAGCACCATTTATAACGCCAACTGTATTTAGAGTTATGGTACCTTCGTGCCTATCGTTTACATCTTCAATATTCAGTATTTTTCCTATCATACTTTTTCTGGAAACACCTATCATAATTGGTGAATCAAGTCTTTTAAGATCACCCAGGTTTTTTAGTATTTGGAGATTATGCTCTACAGTTTTACCGAAACCAATACCCGGATCGATAATTACCTGCTTTATACCCGCAACATTTGCTTTCCATGCAACATTCTCAAAATACGTAAGCAGCTCCGCTATCAGGTCATCGTACTTTGGATCTTTCTGCATATCCTTAGGCGTACCTTTAATATGCATAGCAACAGCAGATGCGTTATGCTTTGCAATTGTTTCAGCCATAAGCTCATCAAAACCAAATGCGCTGATATCATTTACAATAAGCGCGCCGGCTTTTAATGCTTCATCAGCAACCTTAGCTCTGTATGTATCAACAGATATAGGTATACTTACTTCTTTTGCAAGCGAGTTAATAACCGGAATTACACGGCTAAGCTCTTCATCAACCGATATTTCAACAGAACCGGGTCTGGTTGATATACCGCCTACATCAATAAAATCCGCGCCGTCAGATTCCATTTTTTTGCCATGAGCAATTGCATCAATGGCTTTAAGGAACTTCCCGCCATCTGAAAATGAATCAGGGGTAACATTTATTACACCCATTACATGGGTTCTTGCGCTAAGGTCGTAAACTTTCTTTCCGAATGTATATGAATAATTATCGTTCATTAATATTTTTTATATTATTAAATCTTTTGCTTTTATTGATTATTGTTAATTGTTAATCGATAATTGAACTTATATTTCTATTTCAGAATCTTCTATCCTTTTGAAAAGTATCTCAGGCTTGTTAAACTTATGCCCTGAGAGAAGAGTTAATTTTTCCGCATTTTCCCAAAACATTTCACTCTCAGTAACATTCAGCATTCTCAAAAGCTTTTCTGATGTGAATGGCAGAACAGGATTGAATATTATTGCAAACGTTTTAGAAAGCTGAAGGCAAATATTTATGATAGTGCCGCATCTTGCTTTATCTTCCTTAATTACTTTCCATGGCTCTGTATCGTTGAAATACTTGTTTGCATCGCGTACCAAATTCATAGTTTCACCGAGCGCATCCTTAAATTTGTAATTTTCATAATAAGATGCAATCCTTGAAGAGTATGATTTTATGCTTTCAATGATATTTTTATCAATTTTTGCGTACTCACCCGCTTCGGGAACGGCTAAATCGAAGTATTTTTCAGCAAATACGAACGTCCGGTTAACAAAATTACCAAGTATTGAGCCCAGCTCATTATTATTTTTTGCCTGCAGGTCTTGCCAGTAAAAATCGGTATCCTTATTTTCAGGCATATTACTTGCAATGGCGTACCTGATTGAATCAGGATTATATTTCTCTACAACATCCTTTACATAAATAGCATGACCCTTGCTTTTTGATTGCTTTGTGCCTTCAAGATTCATGAACTCGTTTGCGGGAACATTATCAGCGAGAACAAAACCACCGTGCGCCATTAACATTGCAGGGAAAAATATCGCGTGAAATATTATATTATCTTTCCCAAGGAAATGAACCAGCTTTGTATCGTTATTGAGCCAGTATTCTTTCCATTTATCAGGAGAACCTTTTTGCTCAAATAATTCCTTAGTAATTGATATATATCCCATTGGCGCTTCGAACCAAACATAAATTACTTTCCCGTCATATCCTTTGAGAGGCAGCGGTACTCCCCAATCCAGATCACGTGTAATGGCTCTATCCTGCAAACCGGTTTTGAACCATCCTTTGCAGTAATTAACAACATTTGGCTTCCATTCTTTTTTTGAATCAATCCATTCTTCAAGCTTTGGCTGGAATTTTGATAGCGGAAAGTAAAAGTGCGTTGATTCTTGTACAACGGGTGTATCACCTGTGATAGTTGATCTTGGGTTTTTTAATTCTAATGGTGAGAGAGCGCTTCCGCAATTTTCACATTCATCTCCCCTTGCTTCTTCATATCCGCAAACCGGACATGTACCGATAACAAATCTATCGGCAAGAAATCTATTCTCTTTTTCTGAAAAAAGCTGTTTTTCTGTCCGCTCGGTAAGTAAACCCTTATCATAAAGATTCATAAAGAAATCCTGCGCGGTTTTTTTATGGGTATCAGTTGATGTTCTTGAATAGATATCGAATGACATTCCAAGATGTTCATAAGCAAGTTTATTGGCAAAATGATATTTATCTACAATTTCTTCTGGTGGGATTCCCTCTTTAATAGCGGACATTTCAATTGCAGTGCCGTATTCATCTGAGCCGCAAACGTAAATGACATCATATCCCGCTAAACGACAGTATCTCACAAACATATCTGCCGGCAGTATTGAGCCTGCAATGTGCCCAAGATGTGTATCACCATTAGCATAAGTAAGCGCAGAAGTAACTAAAATTTTCTTATCTTTTCCTGATTTTTCCATAATAATCTACAAATATACCCATCATAAAAATAAAAAGCCTGCCATAAATCAGTGGCAGGCTTGCTTATTTATCCGATAACTTTTAAATAGTTATTTCACAAGCACCATTTTTTTAGATTGAACGAAATCACCTACGTCGATTCTATAGAAATATACACCACTTGCATAATTCTGACCGTTAAACTC
>JANPBV010000396.1:0-8296 GCA_031430615.1 Ignavibacteria bacterium
TTTCTAGTGATGTAAATTTTGACTGATCCATTGGATTGTATATTTTTGATTATCAATTTATATATCAATACAGCAAAATAATTTTAATTTGTTTAAGTTGCAATTTATATAATATTTAGGTGGTTTAGGATATAGGTAAGTAGGTTAGTGGGTGAGTTGGTGAGTGGTCGAGTGGTGGGTTGTCAACATATCACCCCTACGGGATTAAAAAGCAAATAATTTTAGCAGATTTGATTAGAAGCTCCGATAGGAGCGATATGTTTACTTGCCTTATTGAGCGTAGCGAAAGAAGGTAGAAAAAAATAGTAAAAATGTTGAACCCCGTAGGGGTGACATGTATTTGGGTTAAGATTTATTAGTTTCGTAGATTATTGAATATACAATAATCTAAGTCTGGATCCCCGCCTGCACGGGGATTACAGAAGCCGGGAACAAGGATAAATAAAGTAAGTTCAATAAAGAGAATAATTATTTAGTTTTGCAAATATGACATTTTTAAATCCACTGTTATTATGGGGATTGGCGGCAATATCCATTCCCATTTTAATTCACATTTTTAATCTGAAAAGGACAAAAAAGATCGAATTTTCGACCTTAATGTTCTTAAAGGAAATTCAGCAGTCAAAATACAAAAAGATAAAGCTGAAACAACTGCTTATTCTCTTATGCAGGATAGCGTTCATAATATTTCTGGTTATGATGGCTGCAAAACCGTTTGATAAAGGATTCTTAGGCACACCGGGCGATAAAGTAAAAAGCTCTGCGCTGCTTGTGCTGGATGATTCATTCAGCATGCAGTCAAGGGATAAAAACGGCAATGATTTTGATAATGCGAAGAAAAAAATAGTAGAAACTATTGATGCGCTGGACGATAATGACGAAATATTCTTTACAACTGTTTCAGCAATAAATAAGTCATCATCATCAATCCCCGTAAAAGATATGATCGAGCTAAAAGATACTCTAACCCAAATTAAGACTTCAGAAATTTCGAGAGATTTAAATGAAGTAATGTATTATGCTGAGAACATTTTAAATTCAGCTTCCAATACACATAAAGAAATTTACTTATTTACTGACGGGCAGAAGTCATTCATAACAAATGAAATTATCTCAGGCTCGAGATTTAAGGATAACGAAAATGTTCACGTGAATTTTATTCTAACCGGCACAAGGGATGCAAATAATATCTCAATTGATACATTGAACACCGTATCAAAAATATTTGAAAAGTCGAGACCTGTTAAGATAATAGCAATTGTTAATAATCACAATAATTTTAATGCCTCAAATAAAAGTGTTATTATAACCATGGGCGGTTTTAAAGAGGAAAAAGTAATTGATGTGCCGGCAAATTCAATAGTTGACGTAGAATTTATTCTTAAACCTGAAAACACTGGATTTTCATCAGGTAATATAGAACTGGTACAGAACGATATTTCAGATGATGAGATATCGGGTGATAACAGGCAGTATTTTTCATTCTTCGTTCCAAAGGAAGTAAATGTACTTATTGCATCAGGCTCGCCAATAGATGCGGAATACATCAAGCTAGTACTAAAATCATCGCAGGAAATATCTACTTCTATAGAACAATCAACATACTTTAACATAAAAGAAATTAGTTCGGGTGATATATCATCTGAAGACCTTTTGAAGTATAATTCAGTTGTAATTATTAATAAGAACCGCTTTACGTCTAACGAATCAACTAAGCTGAAGGAATATATCGAGTCAGGCGGCGGCGCAGTTGTATATCCCGGAAGCGCAACTGATATAGAAAATTACAACAATGAATTAATGAAGCAAATGGACCTGCCATACATAGGCGTAAGGTATAATTTACCTGCACCTGTTAAATTTGATAAAATCGATTTTGATAATCCCGTGTTTGAAGGAATATTCAGGAAAGAAACTGATAATAAGAATCTGAATTTAGAGTCACCGGGGATAACAAGCGGTTTATCATTAGGTGGCGGAAAAAATTCTGCCACAATAGTTACACTGCTAAACGGCACAAATTTTATGATGGAGTATTCAAAGGGGAAAGGTAAATTGATAATGTTCGCTGTTCCGCCTGATATGTCAGGTTCAGACTTCCCTGCTAAAAATCTTTTTTCACCTGTAACTATAAGAAGCATTTTATACTGTTCCAACATCAATGGAATTAAACCAGCAATTACAGGTAGAGATTATTTTATTGAACTGAATAAGTTTTCACTGAAAAGCGATACAGTTTCTCTTAGCTCAGGAATTAAGGATGATAAGCCGCGAAACATTGTAATGAACGATAAGGAAGAGCTTTTGAATATTAGCAGTAATTTAAATAATATTTCAAATTATAAGCTAACAAATACAGGAATAGAGATATATTCTATTCCTGTAAATTTCAATAAAGATGAATCTTTAACTTTAAGGTTTAAGCCTCGAGAGATAAAAGAATATGTTCTATCGAGCTATAAACTTGAAGCAAACATAATAGCTCCTGAAGAGCAATTGACCGCATCAATTGTAGATCTGAGAATTGGCAGGGATTTATGGAAATATTTCCTGATTTTAGCAATTATATTCCTGTTAATAGAGTACTTACTTGCCAGATCTATTATCAAAAGTAAATAAAAAATTTAATCTTTTTAATAAGATTTTTTTTGAGTATATTTAAGTCCTTAAAAATAAGGCGATTACAAGAATAATATAAAAATAAGAGGAGAATTCATCACATGAGATCCGCAAAAGTATTATCTGTTTTTTTGATCTTATCAGCAGTAATTTTTTATTTTAACGGCTGCAGCTCAGCAGAGCAAACCACAGCAAAACTTGCATACGCACAAGGTGATTATAAAAAAGCTGAAATAGAATTTTTAAAAGAAACGAATCAGAATCCACAAAATGAAGAAGCCTGGTTTTATCTTGCAATGGCACGAGCTCAGCAGAGCAAAGTTGACGGCGTAAAAGATGCCATTGATAAATACAGAGGTATCGGCAAAAATACATTTGCTGTTGAGCTTACCGAAGCCTGGGGCACAATGTATGACAGAGCTTACAAACAGTATGAAGACGGCGAAAAAATCGCAAAATTAGGTAAAGATGATGAAGCTGTAAAGAAGTTTCAGGAGTCATTAAATAATTTTGATATAGCATACGCATTACAGCCTGATAGCGCGTTTGTAAAAGATAATATTAAAGCTCTTAACGGCAGGATAAGTACTATTTTAGTAAAGCCTACAATTGATAAAGGAGTAGAGCTTGAAAAGAACGGTGATTTTGGCGGCGCAATAACTGAGTATAATAAAGGATTAGAAAAAGTTAACAAAGGTTCAGGCGCGTATGAAGTTATCATTTATAACATCAGCTTAGCAAACCTTAAATGGGGTGAGAAGATGAGAGAAGCTAACTCCGAAGACCCTGCATATAAGGATAAATATAGCGCAGCGCTTCCATATTTAGAAGAACTGACATCATCAAAAGATAAAGACAACAAACTGAATGCATATGAGCTTCTTATTCAGGTTTACGCAAACTTAGGTATGAATGATAAAGCTACAGACGCTATTAAGATCCGCGACCAGCTTAAGAGCGAAGGTAAATAATAATGGAACAAAACTCTTCAAAACAATCTTCATCAAAATGGTTTTGGGGAATCTTCCTCAGTCTATTTATTTTGGGGATGGTATTTGTCGCAGTAAGTTTCCTGGTATTCGCTTCCGCACTTAAACGTGATGGAGGCGAATATATCACCGGCGGCAATAGTGATAAAATTGCGATAGTTGAATTAAATGACGTAATTGTATCATCAGAAAAGACCGTTGAACAGATAAAACGCTTCCGTGAAGATAAATCCATCAAAGCTATCATCCTCAGGGTTAATACCCCTGGCGGCGGTGTAGCGGCATCACAGGAAATATATGAAGAGGTAAAGAAGACACGTGATTCAGGCAAGATAATTGTTGTTTCGATGGGTTCAATAGCGGCAAGCGGAGGGTATTATATTTCAATGGGAGCAAGTTTAATTATTGCAAATCCCGGAACGCTGACAGGAAGCATTGGAGTAATAGCGCAATTTATGAGCATTAAGGATCTTGCAGAAAAGTTAGGTATTTCGCAGACAACAATAAAAAGCGGTAATCTTAAAGACGCGGGGAGTCCTTTCAGGCAAATGAATGATTCCGATAAAGCATACTTTCAGGATGTTGTAGATAACAGTTTTTCACAATTCCTTGAAGTTGTTTCAAAGGAAAGAAAGATGGATATGGAAACCCTGAAGAAGTATGCAAGCGGGAGAGTCTTCACCGGGTTACAGGCAAAGGAATACGGCTTGATAGATTCATTAGGTACTTTTGAAGATGCCATAAGGATTACAGGAAAAATGGCAGGAATTGAAGGCGAACCAAGAGTAGTAAGAGAAAAGAAAAAGTTCTCTTTCTTTGAAGAAGTTATGGGTTCAAAGATAGAAGATGTAACAGATATCAAAGGCAAACTTTTTGATGAACCTATTTTACAGTACAAGTTTCAGCCGTAATATTTTTTAACAAAAGTGAACAGGTAAGTTAAATATTATACTTTTTAATTTATGACAAGAGCAGATATAGCGAACAAAATTGCAAATGCAACAGGTTTAAGCAAAGTGGAAACTGAAACAGTGGTAGAAGGTTTTATACTCTGCGTAATTGACGCATTGAAGGAACAGGAAAGTATTGAAATACGGGGATTTGGCACGTTTAAGGTTAAAGAGCGCAAGCCCAGGATAGCAAGAAACCCTAAAACAGGCGCGAAGGTAGAGCTTGGCAGAAGGTTCGTTCCTATGTTCAAAGTATCAAAGGAATTTAAAAAGACGGTAAACGATAATTTACTTGAAAAGTATAAAGAGAAAGAAAAATAAATTAATTTAATATAAACTATTTCAAAGCAAGGAGAATAAATGCCAAGCGGTAAAAAGAGAAAACGTCATAAAATGGCGACACACAAAAGGAAGAAAAGACTGAGAAAAAACAGACATAAAAAGAAGGTAAGGTAGTTTAAGAAGTTAAAAGTTTTTAAAGTAGAAAGTTATAAGGAATAATATTCCTAACTATATAAAGACTAAAGCTTTTTAATGAAGTTTGAAAGCATCTTTGAAATTAAGACTGATAATTCGAAGATGCTTTTGTTTTTTTCAGTGTTAATATATTTTAATTCTTCAGCAAGGTATAGCATACTTCTTACTTCTCCACAACTTCCTTTAGCCATATATAAAAATTGCTTAAACTCCTTGTTTGTCTGTCTCTCAAATCCTTCAGCTATATTGTTCATTACTGAAACACTTGCCCTTAATATCTGGTTTCTAAAACTAAAATCTTTGTTGCCTTCCATTTCCTGATACGACATCAAAGTCATTTCTTTTGCATTCTTCCAGGCATTTATATCTTCAAATCTTTCAATAGGCATACTTAATAGTTTTAAGTTTAACTTCTAAATTTCTACAATGAAAGAACCTTATAACCTTATAACCTTATAACCTTATAACCTTATAACCTTATAACCTTATAACCTTATAACCTTATAACTTTCTTATCTTCTTACCTGGTAATTCGGAGCTTCCTTCGTTACTATTACATCATGCGGGTGTGATTCTTTTAACCCTGCATTTGTAATTTCGATGAACTTAGCGTTCTTCTGTAATTCACCAATGGTTGCGCAGCCGCAATAACCCATTGCCGCTCTTAGACCGCCTACCATTTGATAAATAACATCACTTAATGGTCCTTTATAAGGAACCCTGCCTTCGATTCCTTCAGGTACTAATTTACTTAATTCGGATTCAGGATCCTGGAAATATCTATCACCACTGCCGGCTTTCATGGCTTCGAGTGAGCCCATTCCGCGGTACATTTTAAATACTCTGCCCTCGTAGAGTACTTTCTCGCCGGGTGATTCTTCTGTACCGGCAAGTAAACCGCCTACCATGATACAATCAGCTCCTGCGGCAATTGCTTTCGGAATATCACCTGTCTGTTTTATACCACCATCTGAAATAATTGGTATTTTGTATTTAGCCGATGCTGAGACAGCGTTGAATACCGCTGTAATCTGCGGCATACCAACTCCGGCTACAACCCTTGTAGTACATATTGAACCTGCGCCAATTCCGACCTTCACCGCATCGACTCCGGCTTTAATAAGATCAAGTGTACCTTCTGCAGTCGCAACGTTACCTGCAATTACATCAATATCAAAATTCTTTTTTATCAGCTTAACAATGTTAATTACACCCTGTGAGTGTCCATGAGCTGTATCAACAACTACAACATCAACACTGGCTTTAACAAGAGCTGCGACTCTATCTAATGTATCAGGTGCAATACCAACAGCTGCGCCGCATATAAGCCTGCCGTGTGAATCTTTAGCTGCAAACGGATGCTTTTTACGTTTGATAATATCCTTAAAGGTTATTAACCCTTTAATCTGACCTTTTTTATCAACAACAGGGAGCTTTTCAATCTTATATTTTTGCAGTATCCTCTCAGCCTGTTCAAGTGTAGTTCCAACAGGTGCTGTGACAAGATTCTCCTTAGTCATCAGTTCAGATACCTTTGTTTTTTGGTTCGGCTCAAACCTCAGGTCACGGTTTGTTAATACACCGATAAGTTCATTTTTATCATTAACAATAGGAAAGCCGGAGATCTTATACTTTTCCATTAAACGGTTCGCATCTCCAACTGTTTGGTTTACCTTGAGCGTGATTGGGTCGAGTATCATACCGCTCTCACTTCTTTTCACCCTGTCAACTTCAGATGCCTGTTTTTCGATTGACATGTTCTTATGCAGAATGCCGATGCCGCCTTCTCGAGCCATAGCAATAGCAAGCTCTGATTCAGTAACGGTATCCATAGCCGCTGAGAGAATCGGGGTGTTTAAAGTAATGTTTCTTGTTAATCTGGAGGAGATATTTACGTCCCTGGGTAAGACCTTTGATTTTGCGGGAACGAGCAAAATATCATCAAAGGTTATCGCTTTGGTTATTATTTTTTGTTGTGCCATAGCAAATATAGCAAAAAAATGTTTGAAATAAAAACATATAAGTTTATCTCTATAAAAAGCCTTTTTACGACAATAATTTTTTGACGCAGATTTACACAGATTTAATATGAAAAGAATAAGAAGTTTACTTTAAGTTTAATAAACATCAATAATTTTCATACAGAATCATAACATTCTGCGTTTGTTCTCCGTCAAATAATACTGTTTATAAATTTTGAAGTAAATCAACAATTCTTGGAACTAAACCACTGACTTCTCAGTATCATCTTTAATATTGATATTGGTAAAACAATACATCATTTTTGAATAACATTAAATAACAACTCATCATGGCAGAAAACAACAGATCAGGATTTACATCTTTTGCAGTAATTATGGCGCTTGGATTAATTATCACCGGGTTAATTATAGGAAGCACATGGCGGAAAGTTTCGAGAAGTAATGTTATGATAACGGTAACAGGCTCAGCTCAGAAAGAAATACGCTCTGATCTGGCTGTGTGGAGCGGAAGTTTTTCCAATGAAGGTAAGGTTCTGACAGAAGCATATGAGAAACTTCAGGTAAGCAATTCTAAAGTTAAAGGCTATCTTGTTTCAAAAGGATTCCCGCAGGAAAAGATAGTATTTTCAGCGGTCAATACCCAGACACTTTACAGAAAGACAAATGAAGGCTCTAACACAGATGAAATTATCGGTTATCGTTTGTCACAGGATGTATCGATTGAATCAGGGGAAGTTGATAAGATAGACCAGCTTTCAAGGGAATCAACTGAATTGATATTACAGGGTATAGAATTTAATTCAAATCAGCCATTGTTTTACTATACAAAGTTAAGCGACCTTAAAATTGAAATGATAGGACTTGCTTCAAAAGATGCAAAGATGCGGGCTGACCAGATAGCAAGCAGTACAAAGAATGAAGTTGGTGAGGTTCGTTCTTCAAAGATGGGTGTTATCCAGATAAATGCCAAGAACTCAACAGATGTTTCAGACTATGGAGTAAATGATGTTTCTTCACTTGATAAAACTATTACAGCAGTTGTTACAGTAAGTTATTCAATAGAGTAACAAAGGTTAGTTATCAATTAAAAGAATAATAATATTTAATCTTCGAGAGCTAACTTTTCTTCAATCTTATGAACATCTGTTAATGCGGCTTTATGTCTCGAGAAATATGTGTAAACCGCAGGGACAATAAACAGAGACAGGAATGTTGAAAAGAACAATCCACCTACCACAACTACACCAAGAGAGACACGGCTTCCTGCGCCGATACCTAT
>JANPBV010000397.1:0-3777 GCA_031430615.1 Ignavibacteria bacterium
TCCAATAACCATTACAAGTGTACCACCCCATACAAGGTTAATAAATGGCTTAACACTTGCAGTTAATACAAGTGTTTCTGGTGCATGATCTTTATGGACTGACTCATCAACTATGGCAATATCAACGGTTGATTCACCCGCAACTGAAAGTTTTGTCAGCATGAATGTATATTTATCATTGCCGGCTAACTTTACTGGCAGAGGATTACCGCCATTTGTGGACATTTCCTGCTCAGCCACAAGTTTTTCAGTCTTGCCGTCAATAGTTACCTGAAGCTCAGCGCCCATAATATTCATTTTTCCTGATTCCATCTCATCTTTGTTGAACTTAGTACGGTCAAAATCAATGAACTTAACTTTCATTCCGTTAATATCTTTCTCTTCACCTTTTTTGAATGAGTGAATATCATTTGGTGAAAACTGTCCGGGTTCTTCGAGTGACATTGGCGATAGGTAAAGATCCTTAGTCACAAGATTTGCAATATCAGGATTCTTCATAATACCTTCAGAATATTCGCTGTAATACATTATCGGCTGTAATAAAAATGACCTGTCATCTTTTTGAACCACTACATTAAAGTGATATTTTTCAGCATCACCCGGTATTTCAGTCGCACCTTTGTATGTAAGTAAATATCCACCAAGTACCTTTTTTGGCTCACCTAACGGTAAAGATACATTCTCTTCTTCGGAATATCTTGAAGAACCAATAATACCAAGGAATAATAACATAATTCCCATATGAGCAATATATGCGCCGGCTTTTGATTTGTTCTTCCTGAATATCGTATATGCAATTTCAGCATTTATGAACATAGCAAAAAATGCTGCAGCTGCAAGGAGTGCTATTAAAAGGTCTCTAACACCTGCAATTACAAGAACTATTGTAATTGCAGCCGTAAATCCTAAAGGCAGGTATAAGCTTTTAAAAAATTGTTTCTCTTCGGAATGTTTCCATCTTAACAGAATACTTATTCCATTTATTGATGCAATTAAAATTGCAAGCGGCAGGTTCATCCTGTTGTAAAAATCAGGCTCAACTGTCCCTTTAGAAAGTATCGGCCAGCTGGTTCCTACTGCAATAACAAGTGCTGCAGCACAGATAGTAACTGCGCCAACAAACAATGCTGATTCTCTGGAGAGAAGCGAAACCTGTCCTTCTGCTTTTTCCGTTCTTAAACTCTTAAAGCGCCATATTAATAAGGCGAATCCACCTCCTGCGAATAAGCTTAAAAATACTACTAAGAATAAATAAACTTCCTGACCAGGATCTACAAATGAGTGAACAGATGCATCACCCAAAACACCGCTTCTTGTTAGGAATGTTGACCACAACACAAAACTATATGCTACTATACAAAGCAGTAAGCTTGTTTTCTTGAATTTGCCAACCTTTTCTTCTGCATTCATTGTATGAATAGCGCCAATAATAAACAACCAGGGAATAAACGATGAGTTTTCAACAGGATCCCAAGCCCAGTAACCGCCCCATCCTAAAACTCCGTAAGCCCAGTATCCGCCTAGCATAATTCCAAGTCCAAGTACCATACCCCCAAACAAGGTCCATGGCAGAGCAAGTTTCATCCATTTATCATACTTGTTTTTCAATAATGCAGCTATAGCAAAGCTAAATGGGATAGATAGTGATGTAAAACCTACAAATAAAATTGGAGGGTGAATTGACATCCAGAAATTCTGAAGCAGGGGGTTAAGCCCTCTGCCGTCTTCAGGTATAAAACCCATTTGTACATCTTTTGGGAAAGAATCCCATACAAAGAGATAAGGTGATTTAATTATTAGAATAGAAAGAAGAAATGCTGAAATTAAAGTAAATACTCCCATTACCAAGGGTTCATATTTATCAGTTTGTTCAGCTCCATTTATCTTTTCAGAATCTCTGTTTGCAAGATAAGGTAATAGGAAAATTCCCAACATTGACATTAATAATGCCCATAGATGAAAGCTTCCTTCCTGACCTGCGTAGAATGTTGCTATGAGCAGGTTCCATGGCAGATCTTTCGAGCTATAGTTCCACACGTATGTATATTGAAACTGGTGTGAGATTATCAGATATAGCAGGAAAGCCGCAGAGGAAATCGTCAGTACTGCTGAAACATGAAACAGCATTCTTGCTTGTTTTATGTAATTTGTTTTACCGCCTGAGGTAATAAAGTAGAGTATAGAGGAGAGCATCGCAGCGGCAAATGCGCCGTATATTAAATATGGTCCCATTTGGTTATGGTTTAATTTGTATCATTAACTGTTTTATTGAAAATAAACTATTCATTTTCTTTTTGTAGCTTCTTCACTTTTTTATTGAGTACCTGGACATACATAAACATTCCTGCCCAAATGATAAGTATAATAGTAAGTAACCCGTAATATGAATTTGTATTTAAAAAATTATATAAGCTATCCATTATTGTTTTTTGTTAATTCGGAACGGGCATTCCCATTGATTTATAAATATCTTCTATCTGCTTCTTATTTTCCATAGCTTCGGCATTCTTCGGGTCTATTTCAAGAACTTTGTTGTACCTTGCCAGAGCGGGTTTGTATTTTTTCTTTGGTGATAAGTTAGCCTCAAACATCAGGTAATTAGCAGCGCTCATTTGTTTGATAACATAATCTTTTTTGTCTGAGTCAGATTTTGACTTTATATATTTAGCCTCTGCGTCATCGGCTGCTTTCATCATATCATCCGCTTTGGTATCACCCTGGGTATCGGTTTTTGTATCGGTTGAATTGTTATTACCCAAGTTTCTATGGATCGAATCGTTCGGCATTTGATCCTTATCAACCGGCTGCTGTTGCTGGTTTTGCTGTGGTTTCTGATTGTTTAAAAGCTCTTTAGGTACTTCCTTTGTGCATGAAGTTAAAATAAAGCCAAGTGAAACAATTAACGAAAATCTTACTATTGATTTATACATCTTACTATAATAATATGTTTTATTGAAAAAAATTGCTTTTATGACTTTTGTCGTTACTGTAATATACATTTTATTAAATCCTTATAAAATGCCTAATTTTTATCAAAATTGCATAATTCTCAAATCAATATCGATAAAAATCATATACAAACATAATAAATAGCCGCGCCAACTCAAATGATTTAAATCATATAATTCACTAATTACAAATTTGGGTTTTTGATAAGGTTGTTGATATTATAACCTTAAAAATAGCTTAAAAGATTCAAAAAAGGATTGATACTTAAGGTTATTTATTAGAAGATTTTAAGATTCAAAGAATTCGTGTTTTATAATTATGACGAAAATTATAAAAATATTTAGTTAATCCATTTATTATTATATAACAAATATAATTTTACTACAATGTATATCCTATGACTTCTATCATCATTTAAAATTAGCGCTCTCTAAATAAAAAAAACCCCACCCCGATTACACGGGGAGGGGTTTAGAATAACTTTAAAAATACTGATTATTTAATCAGTACTCCCGCAGAGCGGGACTACTTATAAAATAACAAATGTTATTTTATAAGAACCATCTTTTTACTGTCTATAAATGAACCGCTTGATATCTTGTAAATATAAACACCGCTTGCAAGTGCCGATGCGTCAAACGGAACCATATGTGTGCCTGCATTTACAAATGTATTTACCAATGTTGCAACTTCTCTTCCCAATAAGTCATATATCTTAAGCTCAACATTACCTGATGTTGGTAATGCGAAAGTTATGTTAGTTGTTGGGTTGAACGGATTAGGATAATTCTGTTCAAGTTTAAATGTGCTTGGAATCTGGCTTGTTGG
>JANPBV010000398.1:0-4326 GCA_031430615.1 Ignavibacteria bacterium
TAAAAATCGATTGCTTTATTGATGTAAGAATTTCTTGGGACATTAAGTTTTTTAACTACCTTTTCTGTATCCCTATAAATATCTTCCTTAAGCTTTAACGATAGATTTTTCATATTAATGCATTTTTTATTGGTATATACTATTAATATATACCAATATTTATTAATTTTCAATACAGGATGTAAAGAGCGGGGTTAGCTTTTGTTTATAAATACCCGATTAAGTGAGTGTTTGAAAGAAATTATATAGTTAATTTTGTAATATCACTTATTGTTAAACTAATATATTTTTATGAAATATTTATTATTTTTATTACTGGTTTCATTTGTCACAATTATTAGCTCCTGCGGGGAGGATTCAACAACAACGCCAAACAATCCCCTAACAAGCGATACATTATACTCACTTGCGCTGCTGGAGGCTGCCGTTGTAACAGGTTCGGGATCAAATTTTAATTCGGTTTCCTTTGCCAATACAATTACCGCTTCTAATGTAAGGCTGGAATTCACCATACAGTCAAATGCTGATAGCAGTCAGGGATGCACAGCAAGTTACAGAGATTCCACCAACGGCTCACCGGTTCCGCCATCGCCATTGACGGTGAATGTATATTCACCTATTGATACAACATACAATGTGAATTTAAGTGTACCTACCCAGCCATTTTTTATTTCACTTAACGTAAGTATGCTGGTTTTGAATCCTTTAAACACTTTAAGAAGATATATGAGATTTGTGAATGTTAGGGTAATAAAGGTATCGTGATACTGCTCTTTATATAGAGACGACATGGAGTCGTCTCTATATGAGCTCTGACTTTATTTTCCTCTTTCGGGATTCTGGTGGTATAGCAATAACGCAAAGTGGCCGGTGGTGTTGCCTGTTTTGAATTTATCAACGGTAACAGTGAATTCATACTGCTCAAAATCCTGTGGGTCAAGCCTTATGAGAGGTTTATCATCTGTGTATTCGTCCACAAATTTCCATTCACCCGATTTATTATCTTTTCTGTAAACGGTTATCTTAAGTTTTTCAACACGTCTATCGCCAATTACCATTACATCATAATCAAATGCCGGGTCAAGATTGCGCCAAACTACTTTTTTGCCTGTATTCACAATCAGATCAAATGTCATGTTTACAATTTCCTGATTGCGCTGGTCTTCCAGTTCAACTACTTTTGTGGTGACTGTTTCAAGGATATCCTGCATTGTGGTGGCGGTCTGGCTGTAGACCAGAGAGCCTGAGAAAAATAAAATGTATGCGAAAATTGATGTATATATTATGTTTTTCATAGAATTGGTATTATTTGTATTAAATTAGCTGTTTTATATTATATGTTCAATGTAGTGAAAATGTTTCATAATATTTTGACCTCACCCCCCAGCCCCTCTCCTATAAGGAGAGGGGAGAAGTATAATGAAAAACTATACAGGATGGGATTATTGCATAAGCTTTTTTTCGTAATCCTTAACGAAGAAGCGTTTACCTTTCCTGGTGATAGTGTGACCTTCACTTATTAGGTTTGCTGTTTGTTCTTTGATTCCGCCGGGATATTTGGGGTTTAGCTCACCGCCATTCTTTAATGTGCGCCAGTATGGGGTTATCCTTTTCTTTCCAAGGTCACGTGATTCTTCTGCTGCATATGAGGATATCCATGCGAATATTCCCGTTGTTATGGGACAGCCGGCATCTGCTTTATGACGTTTTGCTATCTTTTCGCGCATGATGTTGATGGTATTCAGCTTACCTTTGGGGACCTTTGACATCAGTTCATTAATTTCAGGTGGTGAAGGGATTGCAAGTGTGTTTGCTTCGAATTTTGCAATTTGTTTTGGGTTTAGCTTAACCACCTTGGGCAGATCGCCTACGGTGTTTAATTTTTCGTTCCATGTTTTGTGTGCCATAATGATTAGAATTTTGTGCTAATATCATAAGAAAAGTTTATTAATTCAGTTTATTTTTCTATGGATTTTTATTATGTTTAGTTTCAAAAAAAGTGACGTTTTTAATTTTATGATGAATCCTGTAAATATAAAATTCTTTAAATCTCAGGAGGCACTCAGAAAGTGGTTTGAGAAAAATCATAGCAAAAAAGATGAGCTTTGGATAGGTTATTTCAAGAAATCCTCAGATAAACAAAGCGTTACATATGCTCAAGCAGTTGATGAGGCCCTTTGTTTTGGGTGGATTGACGGAATTAGAAAAGGTATTGATGATGAAAAGTTCTGCCAGCGTTTCACACCCCGCCGCCTCAAAAGCATTTGGAGCGCGGTGAACATTAAAAAGCTCTCAGAGCTTACAAAACAAGGCTTGATGCACGAGGCTGGTCTTAACACATTCAATAACCGGGATGAAAAGCAAGCTGGACTTTATTCATTTGAACAAACAGAAATTATAATGCCCGCCGTGTATTTAAAAAAGCTTAAAGCAAATAAAAAAGCTTGGGCGTATTTCAGTAATATACCCCCGGGCTATCAGAAAACTGTAACATGGTGGGTGATATCAGCAAAGCAGGAAGAAACAAAGTTGAGAAGGCTTGATGCATTGATAAAAGATTCAGAGTCAGGCAGGAAGATAGGGCCGATGAAGTGGGCGAAGTAAAATAAACTAGAACATAGTTCGTGTACAGACGTCCCGCTGGGACGTCTCCGGTAAAAAAGGAGAATAAGAAATAAATGGATCCTTCACTGCGTTCAGGATGTGAGAAATATTACAAAGAATATCTAAAATCACTAGGCAAAGAAAATGAATTCAAACCAAATGATTTCATTGCCGAGCAATTTGGTGATAACCCAAAGCTCGCTGATGATTTATCTAACTTAATAATTAGGGGAGTTAAGACTGCAACATGCTCAAGTCTGTGGGAATATGAAGCAGAAAGCAGCGCTATTCCACACGTTGGACTTATTACTGTTGTACTTAACGGGAATAAAGAGCCCTGCTGTATCATAGAAACAACTGAGATTACGATTCGCAACTATAATGAAGTTGATGAAGTGTTTGCAAGTGAAGAAGGTGAGGGAGACTTATCACTGAAATACTGGCAGGCGGCTCATAAAAGATTTTTCTCAAGGATATTGCCTGCAATTGGAAAAGAATTCTCAGAAGATATGCCTTTGGTGTGTGAGAGGTTTAAGGTTGTGTGGAAATAAATTTTTTGAAAGCTACCCTCTTTTATTAAGGAGGGGCAGAGCCCTGCAGCAAGCGTAGCGAGGGGTGGTATCAGATCTTTTTGATGGTCGAAGTCACCACCCCTGACTGCCTTTGGCAGTCTTTCCCCTCCTATATATAGGAGGGGAGCTAATTGACGCAATTGCTTCATCTTAAGTATAAATAAAATTATTAATATGAATGATATAAAAATCATCAACAAAACATTAGGGTATGCTGATTCATTCCGTGATGCTTTGGATTTAGTTGCACGTGAAAGAACATGGCTGGCATTTACTGAAGCTCCACAATATGAGCATATGCGTAAATTTGTTTCAGGGTGGATAAATGTATATATTCACCTACCCAGATATAAGATATAGCCCTGAAACTGCCGGAGGCAGTCGTAGAGGGCATGATACGATAACGATGGACGAAGTCCATCGGATAAAAAGAAAAGGCTAACTAAACCCCGCAGCGGCGTAATCAGATTAATATAGAATAAACCTAATTAATAAACTATGGGACAATCACTCGTAAAAAATTATCTGCATATCGTCTTCAGCACGAAACATCGCGAGCATCTCATCAAGCCGCCTTACGAGGAAGAACTTCATGCTTACCTGGGAGGAATTTGCAAAAAACTTGAGTGTCAGCCGATAAAAATCGGCGGATATACAGACCATGTACATATTCTGTGTATGCTATCCAAAAAAATCGCATTGATGAAGCTACTGGAAGAAGTTAAATCACATTCATCAAAGTGGGTGAAAGCTAAGGATGTATCTCTGAAGAATTTTTACTGGCAGGATGGATATGGAGCTTTTTCTGTTAATCCTTCGCAAGTTGAAAAAGTTATATCATACATCGAAAACCAGCATGAACATCACAGGAAGAAGACTTATCAGGAAGAATACAGGGCATTCCTGAAGAAATATAATGTAGAGTATGATGAGAGGTATGTTTGGGATTAGATATATCGCCACTTCGTGGCTTTTCATACGATGGGCTACCACCCATCGTTGATGTATTACGCCACTTCGTGTCTTTTCATACGATGGGCTACCACCCATCGTTGATGTATTACGCCACTTCGTGTCTTAGCATGGCGATGGGCTTCACCCATCGTTGATGTATTAACGCCCTTTCGTGGCTTTTCATACGATGGGCTAC
>JANPBV010000399.1:0-4012 GCA_031430615.1 Ignavibacteria bacterium
TTTCTTGGACTCTTAATGGGAATGTACCGCGGAAGCTTTTCGTATATAATGATAACAGGAAATAAAAGAGCATAAAATATTACAATGGAATTGATATATCCGAATAAAAAATGGCTTCAATATGTTAATCCTGAAGATGCAGGATGGTCATCCTATAAATTAAATGAAGCCTTTAAGTATTATAAAAAAATCGGAACTGATGCGCTTCTTGTCATTTATAAAGGCGCTGTATTGTTATCATGGGGTGAGGTTGAAAGAAGATTCCTATGTCACTCTGTAAGGAAAAGCCTGTTTAGCGCTGTGGTTGGGATTTATCAGAATAAAGATAAAATAGATTTGAATGCAAGATTAAACTTACTTGGTATTGATGATATACCACCATTAAGCAAGCAGGAAAAAAAAGCCAAGGTTATTGACCTTCTGAAATCGAGGTCAGGAGTATATCATACTGCACAGTATGAAGGCGAAGTGACCAAGCCAAAGAGAAACTCTGTAAAACCGGGCTCAAAGTACTTTTACAATAACTGGGATTTTAACGCTTTGAACACAATTTTCGAACACGAGACCAGAGAAAAATTTTTCACTTCTTTTAAAAAACTGATTGCTTTACCTCTTCAAATGGAAGAATTCAGACTGACGGATGGGTATTACCATTTGGAAGGTGGTTTATCAATACATCCTGCATATCCTTTAAGAATGTCAGCTAAAGACCTTGCGAGGTTTGGACTGCTATTCCTTAGAAATGGCAAATGGAAGAATAAGCAGGTTATTCCTGCCAACTGGATAAAACGCAGTACAAGTGCATATTCATTTGATAAAGATGTAAATGAAGGGTTTGGAGATATGTGGTTTATATCAAATGATAAAGCAAGTAAACTGAAAATGTTCTCTTCAATGGGTAACGGCGGACAGTGTTTATCAATTCTCCCGAAAGAAGACTTAATATTTGTGCATAGAGTCAATACATTTGAGTGGAAGAGAGTAGGTAACAGGGAGAGGTTAGTTTTATTCGGTAAGATTCTTGATGCAAAAATCGGCACTGGTAAAGATAAGTGCAGTCTTCAAGAGCTCAAAAGTAATATTTCAGAAACTGCTCATATAAAAACCGGTAACAGATTTTCAAAGAAAAATATTGATAGCTTGGTAAATACCTATACCTCAAAAGAGGGCACATGGAAAATCCGGAAACAGGGCAATAGTTTAGTAATGGCTAATTTTTTCGATGATAAATACAAAATGTTACCTGTTAAAGAAAACGAATTTATTCTTGAAGATTCAAAAAGAAAAGTAACTGCAAAATATGATAAACGAAATGTGGTTTCTAAAATAATTGTTCATAATTATCCAAAGGGTAACTCATTTCTTTATCCAATGAAAGCTAAAGGAAAATAAATGTTACATATTGTTAAACTGCTAATATTAGTAATTACTCCCTGTGTAATCTTTTCCCAAAGTTCAAAAGAGCTTATCGGCTCATGGCAGGCTGCGCCGCATGTTGCCGCAGGGTATGATGATACATACACATTCAATTCTGATGGCACCTTCTATTATTTTAGTAACCAAATGGATTGCAGTAAGAGGGAAGTTGGTTATGGTGGTGATTGGGAACTAATAGGAAAATCAATTCATCTCATAATAACCTATAGTGATATTGAAAAAGGCGGGTGGTATGAGCCATCTGATGGAAGCTGCGGAAGTGACTCAATGCTTGTTGGTTCAACAATTGTTAAGATATTGATCTTCCCATTTGACCGTGAAGTTCTGAGAGTAACCAATTATAAAACAGAAAAAGAAGATGATGCTGATAGATATACTATTGAATTTAATAACCGGAAGTATTGGTATTTTTCAAAATTTGATTATTAACAGAAATTGAAAGTAGTAAAACTTACAGATAAAAATATTCCGGCATTCAAAGAGTATTTCAAAAAATATTCCCACGAGCAGGATGAATCAAACCCGCCATTGGATGATTTTACCATCAATGAAAATGAGCCTGCTTTCCTGCTTATCCAAAACAATGAAATCAGGGGAGCTGCTGCGCTTATGATGTATCCCGAATACAGAGAGGTAAGGCTTGCAAGATTCAGGATATTTCACTCTATTAATGGAGATTATATCTCATATAACAAGCTGTTAAACAGTATTTTACTTTATACCCATGGGCTCACTTCTATTTACTGCTTTATTGAAGATAAATTCAGCAATATTGCAGTATTATGGGAAGAAATGGGCTTCAGGTCACGCCGGTTTTCGTGGATACTTGAAATGGAATTAGCCTCAATTGTTAAATCTGATTTTCCAAAAGGATATGAATTAAGGACCTTTCGCTATGGTGTGGATGAAGATAATTGGTGCAGCATGATTAATGAAGCATTTGAGCATTCGTTAGGTCATGTTAGAATGACTCCCGGCAGAATAGATCAATGGAGAATTGACCCTACTTATATTAAAGGCGGAATGAAACTGCTCTGGTTTAACGATAAACCCATCGGAACAGTTGCTTTGATAAAAGAAACTCATAACAATGAAGAAGTGATATTTATTGAAACTATAAGCGTTTTAAATGAATACCAGGGCAAGGGACTTGGTAAGAATTTACTAAGAGCAGGACTTGAGTTTGCAGTAAATTATGGTGTTAAAAAAGCAATGCTCTCGGTAAACGGTGAAAATGATAAAGCAGCAGATATGTATTTAAAGGAAGGTTTTAAAAAAGAAGCTCTTTACAAATGTTATTATTACGATATAAAAAATTAAGAAAAAAATATAAATGGCCAAGGATCAAAAAATTGAAAAAGACGTAAAAAGTGAATTTATTGAATTACTCGAGAGTTCGCTGAACGATAACATATTTGTGAAATTCACTTTGGGCAAGTACCGCGGGAACGAAGACGGGCTTGAAAATATTTATATAAATCCCGTAAAAATAAAAGAGGAAATTAAATTTGCGCTCAGGTATAAATATAAAACCCGTGATGTATATAAAAATCACACCGCAGAAGAAGCTGTGAATATAATTGGTGATGAGATAGGGAAAAATTTTCTATATGGCGGCTTGTTTACAATAAAAAATGATTATGTAATTGAATATAATAAAAAACGCGTACCAAGAACCTATACAAGGAAAGCATCATTTTCAAGGGTTGAAGTAAAAGAACATAACCGCATTAAGACACGCTATATCGATTCAAAAGATAAATACCTTAACCTGCTTGGCATCACAAATATGAAAGGTGAAGTAAAAGGGGATAAGTACGATAAATTCCGGCAGGTAGATAAGTTCATAGAAATATTATACAGCTTAATTGAATCAAGCAGCCTGGCAGATAAAAATGAAATGAATGTTGTTGATTACGGCAGCGGGAAATCTTACCTCACATTTGCGCTTTACAATTACCTGAATAATAAGCTTGGCGTTAATGCTAAAGTAACGGGGATTGAACAGCGCGAAGACCTTGCCGAGCTATCAAATAAAACCGCAGAGGAAGTTGAATTTTCCGGTCTGAAATTCATAAACAGCGCAATTAAGGATAACAGCATAAAGAAAGCTGATATCGTAATTGCGCTTCATGCATGTGATACGGCTACAGATGACGCAATTCAAAAAGCTATCGGGATAAATGCTGATATAATAATACTTGCCCCATGCTGTCAGAAGTATATCCGCAAGAATTTCGAAATTCCAAAAAGCCTTGAAGGCGTTTTTAAACACGGAATCCTTGAAGAACATTTAGCATCATTTATTACTGATGGATTGAGGTCATTGGTGCTTGAATCATACGGTTACAAAACTAAAGTGTTTGAATTTATTTCAGGTGACCATACAAGCAAGAACATAATGATTACTGCCGTTAAAGATGAATATTCAGAGGACAGGTACATGAGGAAAGTTGTTGAAATTGAAAGTATGAAATCACAATTTGGCTTAAGTGATTTTTATCTTGATAAAATAATGACAAAAGTTAAGCAATAAAATTTATGTTAGAATTAAATATCTCTCAAATATCCGATT
>JANPBV010000400.1:0-4618 GCA_031430615.1 Ignavibacteria bacterium
CCAAGACTGGCGAAATATTAAAGCCACTAATTATCCCAGCTGAAAAGGCAAAGGCAGGGTATTGGTTAGGGCGTTTGCATGATAAGTGCGAATCAATCAATAAGGCATTTACAAAGCAGGGGCAAAACGTAAAAAAAGAAATTGGAACACCGGAAATCGAAAAGGATAAGGAAGGTGCGGCTCTTGTTGGTGAAGATGGAAAGCCGAAAACAATTCCAAATCAATTTACGATTGCTCCTAAAAACATTGACAAGTGGAATGAGGCTATTAACGGGCTTTTAGAGATGGAGGAAGAAATATCTTTTGCCCCGTTTAAATACGAATTATTTGAAGGTGTTGAACTTCCGGCTCAGGTGTGGAAGGCATTGGTACCTTTTTTGAGTGAACCCGAAAAATAAATCCACATGGATAATGTAACTTTTGTGATGGCAGTAGGAGGGACGGTTATAACAACTTTAACTGGGGTTGTTGGGGTGTTATTTAATCAAAAATTTCAAAAATTAGAAAACGAAGTTTACAATTTAAAGCAGGACATAAAGATTATTCCGCAAGTTAGACACGAGATTGAAACCAATTACATTTCCAGATTTGAAGATATAAAGGAATACATGGGTGGCAAGGTCGAAATGCTCATTGGCAAAATGCACGAATTTGAGAAATCAATTTTGTCTAAAATGAAATGAAAATCGCAGTACGGCTATTAAAAGAGGATTCCGATTCAACTCTTAGCGAGGTGTTAATTGATGGAGTAAAATCTTTTTTCTCAATTGAAGATGAAGAAAGGTTGGTAAAAGTAAAAGGCGAAACAAGAGTAGATGCCGGAACTTATCCGCTTGCGCTAAGAGATTCACAAAAATTTTCAAGTAGTTATTTAGTTAATCCAAACGGTTCCTTTCAAATCATTAGCGCAAAAAACGCAACTGAAATTCAAAAAAGCACTTGGCTTCCGCATAAATTAATCTGGGTGAAAAATACTCCAAGGCACGAGTTTATTCTCATGCATTGGGGCAATACCGATGACGATACAGATGGGTGTTTAATTATTGGGGAGGCTATTGGGTTTATTAAAGGGCAACAAGCAGTTCTTTTAAGCAGAACCTGTTATGAAAAATGGTACCCAATTTTGGCAAAAGAAATAAGTATTGGAAATTCATTGATTGAATATATTCGCGATAAACCAATGCCAGTAGCATGATAAAACTTTGGACAATATTTGTCTTGTCATTTATTGCCAACTTTTGCTGGGGGCAATGCGATTTAAATAAGAGCCGGAAAGAGTTGAAATCACAAGCTATCAGCAACCAATATGATTTGATTGGGCAAAGCGATTCAACATCAACTTATCAAATGAATGTAGGTGAGGTAGCTATTCATTACTTCAAAAAAGAAACGTGCTATAAATCACTAATAACCTTCCGCAACCGAGATTATAACTACGTTATTAATTTCGCAAAGAGCAAAGGGTTTGAATTTGTCGCTTCCGATAAACCTCACTACTTTAGCAAAAATTGCGGAACTGCAAGGATAATTCAAACCGGTAATTTAATTTCACTTTTAATTACAAAACCATGAGAACTCTTGCCATTGCTATCCTTGCTTTATTTATCCTTTACGCTGTTTGGTCTGTGAAAGAGATTGGTGACATAAAACGGGATTACAAAACCTATAAGGATAGTGTAGAAACAAGCCACGTTGTAATTGATACGGCAGTTGTTGCGCCAGTTGTTGCTGATACTTTAAAAAAATAATTATGAAATTCAAAATTTACACAACCAACGGAAAATGCCACGCCCCTTACTATGTGGTAACAGCGAAGAATGAAAGGGAGGCGTTGGAAGAAGTGAAGAAAACCAGTCGGCTTGGTGACCTAAACGGCTGGGCTTGGATTTGTAAATCAATTTAACATGTGATTCATGGTAAAAAAACTTATTAAAAATTACCGGAGGCCAACGCCACAAATTGCCCGTAAAATTGGGGATGCTATCATCTTAACTTGTTCGAGTCTTTCGGCAATGGTTATGGGGTTGCCGTTATCGGACGAAGCCATAACATGGACTACGTTTGGATTAAATGCAATAGGTGTGGCCGGGAAGGTTATCAGTAATTTTTTTACGGATAATGATGTTTATCCGGTTCAGGCACCAGCGACACCTGTACAATGAACTTAACTTATAAGTTAATATTGATGTTTTTAATAGGACAAATTTTGTCCTCTTGCAGTCCCGAAAAAAGGTTGGCCCGCATACTCCGCAACAATCCCGAATTGATTAAAACGGAAACTATTTACAAACGAGATACAACCATTGTCGCAGGGGCGAAAGCCGACACAATATTTGCCACGACCATAACCCGTGACACGTTGGTAATAAAAGAAAAGCAATTAACTATCAAATACTACAATGACGGCAAAACGACATATTTAAAAGGCGTTTGCGATACTATCAAAATTATTAAGGAGATACCAGTTCAAGTGTTCACCGTCCAACCTCCACCTGTCCTAACTTGGTGGCAACGGCTAAAAGCGGGGATATGGTGGCTATTAGTCGGAGTCCCAATCGGTGCGCTGATTGTAGCGTTGTTGAAATTCGGTAGATAAAAAAATTTTACTTCAATGGTAATTTTTATATACATTTGTAAAAATTTAAAAACAAAAATATGAGAACAAAAGAAAATATGAATAAAAATAATCCTTTAAAATTAAGGGTTTCACAGGCTTTGGCAAAGATTCCAGTAGGGAATAAAATCACAGTATTTTTGGCATTTTATCCTGAGTTTACAGAGGGCGCAGGGCGTTACCGACTTCAAAATATGCTGAATTTAAACATCACAGATGAAAGTTTGGTAAAAAAACTTGAATATGTCGCTGAAACTATCAACCAAGAATAGTACTACCATTGATAAAATCCAACAAAATGAAAAATAATTTAGGGCAAATGTATTTCGTATTGAATTTTTATATAAATTTGTCCTAATTAAATCACTAACCTAAAAACTCAAAGCCATGAAAATCTCAACTAAACAGGCAAACGGAATTAAATCGCTAAGTGAATTAGACGCTTTGATAGTTAAAAAGAAAATGGATGTAATTAGAAATTCATATTTCACACAAGTTGCAAAATTAGAATCAATCGGAGTTTCTTCTGAAGATGCGAGAATGATTGTACAAGGAGCAGTATTAGATACATTAGGATTAATAAATAAAGCAACCAACTAACCACCATGACCGACCTACTCAAACAAATCAACCAAGCCCTGATTGACAGGGCGTTTAAAAGCGTAATAAAAAAGGTTAAGCCCTTGACCTATAATACTTGGTCGCAATACATTTCCAAATCGGTAAAGCCATGAACATACCCGAAAAATACAAAGACAATCCGACGGCCTACTACAATGAGGCGGTTGAAGATTTTAAGAACGCAATCGTTGCCTTTCAAGTCAAGCACCCAGCGATTGACTTGGATATGGATGTGAATTTTCGCAATGTGCCGGACAAGGTTATTCAATCCGACAAAAAACATTTCACTCCAAAACAAGATGCTATGCTGTTTTATTGGACATTGATAACGATGCCATTTTGCAGACTTTATTTAATGGGAAAAAAGAAACAAATCCAATTCATTGGCCAAGATGCCGACTAACGTAGAATATTACTTAGACCAAGCCCGGGATAATGAGTTACGGGCACATTTGGATAAGACTGAATTGCCAACAAGACCATGCGAAGAATGCGACAATGAGGGGTACTATAAGGAGGACGGCAAGCGATGCCTACACTTATGCGAAGATGGACTAATAATTATTGATAACCTATAAAAAACCAAAACAACCATGAAAACGCAAAACGAAATAGCAGAAAGAATAATAGAACTTATTATTCGTGGAAACCAAACCAAAGAGGACATAATAACCCATGTTGGGGCCTTAATTGAATCATATGCCCTTGAAACGCAAATTGAACTTTTAAAAACCAATATAATTAATTTAGGCGCAAAATTATGAACTACTTAGCAATCCCAGGCACGGCCATAGGCCATAATTATCAAAGCATCCAAAACACCATAAGGGGTGAACTTGGAATAAGTGAAACGGACTTTATGTCTAAATCAAGAGCCTCAGAGATAGTGGAGGCACGGCAATTAACCGCTTATTTCGCCCGAACCAAGTTAGGGCTTACCTTTCACACAATAGGCCGTCTAATGAATCGTGACCATGCGACAGCGATTGCTGGTATAAGACGGATAAGTGATTTGATTGATTGTGATAAAAGGATCCGTGAGTTGGTTGTTGACTTCACGAAAAAATTTGGCAGAATAAAACCTGAGTCGGAAATTGATATTGAAACCGTTGGAAATTTTAAAAGCTAACTGCCGGAGGGCTTTATTTAGTTGCGGATTTAAAAACAAAATCATGATTACAAAGAAAGAATACAACGAGGCAATAAAGATAGTTAAACAGTATAACGAGCAATTGAATAAAGCCCGTGTTATATGCTGTAATTGCCATAGTCGAAGCATTCAAACCGACCCAGTATTCAGGTGTAAAAAATGCAGTTGTTTCCATGATAAGAACGGAAGGCAATTATAGCATATAACGGTTGAGGCTAAAAGCAGTTGCCTAT
>JANPBV010000401.1:0-2840 GCA_031430615.1 Ignavibacteria bacterium
ATCAATGCTTGATGGTGAAACAAAAACCCCGCAAATTGGTACTCAGTATGTTGAAATGAACCAGGTACAGGTATATGTTAACGGAACCCTGCAATATACGTTTACAGGTCCAGACTTTATGCAAAACATTTTTACCACAAGGAGATTTGACGGAGCAGGCATTCCCGAAGTTCATGTTGGAGACCAGGTAAGGTTAGTTGTAAATACATACTCAGCTCAGTCAGAGCAGGATATAGTTGCATGGCACTGGGGTAAGAGAAACTTCGGATTCCACAGAGAGCCTTTTGCTATGGTATCACAAACACCTAACGGCGCAGGTTGGGATAGGGTTTACGAGAAAACATTCACTATACACGAGAATATAAGGCATAAAAGATTGAACGGATGCATCAGCGCTTCATCATACAAATCATTGCACGATGACTCTCCTGTAGAATTTGCTTCTGATATAGTAGGCGCTCCATACAGAGTAATGCCGTAACAGTTTCAACATGCTTCAAAAAAATATGGCAGGAAAATATTAAAACTGCCGGCAGTAAAACAGTAAATAAAGCCTTCCGGCTCCCCCCGGAAGGCTTTTTTAATTAAATAAAACCATATATTAAAATAACGCATACCACAATAGAGCTACTTTATATAGCTATAGATTTACTATTTATTTTGCTATTATAATTAGTTATGTTAGCCTCACAAATTTAATAACAATTCATAATCCAAAGGGGGAAATATGAAAGTTTATTACGAATCTAAAATACTGTTTGCGGTATTTTTTCTTGCGGTATCTGTTTTAACTCCACTATCGGTTCTATCACAAAACTGGACAGCGCTTGGAACTGGAGCAAATAATTCCATCTACGCTTCTGTTGTGTTTAACGGCGAGCTTGTAGTGGCGGGTGATTTTACTTCAATTGGGGGAATAGGCGCAAACCGTATTGCTAAATGGAATGGTACTTCGTGGTCTGCCATGGGGCTTGGCACAAACGGAAGTGTGTTTGCTATGATTGTATTTAACGGTGAGCTTATTGTTGCAGGAAGTTTCACTCAGGTTGGCGGAGTATCAGCAACCAGGATAGCTAAATGGAACGGAAGCAACTGGCTTTTGTTTGGCTCTAACAACGGATTTAATGATGATGTTCTTGCGCTTGCAATATTTAATAATGTGTTGTACGCTACCGGTAGATTTACAAGTTCAGGCGGTACAAACCTGAACAGGATTGCAAGGTGGAACACAACAGCATGGCAGCAGCAGGGTCTTGGGCTTAATGAACATGCGCACGCGCTTGCTGTTTATAATGGTGAGCTTGTTGTGGGCGGCGGATTTACAACTGCAGGCGGCATAAGCGCAAACAGAATAGCTAAATGGAACGGCTCTGCATGGTCTTCGCTTGGGCTTGGAATGAACGATGAAGTACGCGCGCTTACAGTATTAAACAACGAACTTTATGCCGGAGGTGATTTTACCCAGGTAGGCGGAGTTGGTGTGAATAGAATTGCCAAATGGACAGGAAGCTGGAGTAATCTTGGGACAGGTGTAAACGGTTCAGTTGAAGCGCTATACAGCTATGGAGGATTAATACTTACCGGCGGAGCATTTACCAGCGCAGGCGGAGTTGGCTCTAACAGGATAGCAAGCTGGAACGGAACAAACTGGGCGCCATACGGCACCGGAATGAATAATGATGTGCTTTCAATTGCTGTATATAATAATATAATTTATGCGGGCGGCGATTTTACAACCGCAAGCGGAAATACCGTTAACAGGGTTACAAGGTGGAGCATACCTGTAGCAATTAACCAAACAGGAACCGATATCCCTGCTTCATACAGCCTCGGGCAGAATTATCCAAATCCATTTAACCCGGTGACTAAAATAAAATTTGAAATTCCTGTAAGCGGGCATACATCATTAATTATTTTTGATAACATTGGCAAAGAGGTTAGTGAAATTGTAAACCGTGAGATCTCAAGCGGCAGTTATGAAGTAAGTGTTGATGCCTCAGGTTATTCAAGCGGAGTATATTATTATGAATTACGCTCAGGTGATTTCCAAGAGGTAAAAAAGATGATCTTGATAAAATAGCAGAGCTATTTTTGCCTGCCTGACAGAGCGCAGCGAAGGTAGGAAACCTTGTTTTTAAGGATTGTGAAGTAGTTAAAATAGTATATATAAGAACTTTTTTTATATATGTCGTAATTGGCAATAAATTAAATTTTAAGACCCCAAATTGGGGTCTTTTTTTTTATATATAAACTGAATTTTTTAGGTATTTAATGAAATTTTACAAAAACGTATATTTAGCGATAAAATTTTCTAAAAACTATAAAATATCATAAATTACAGTATGCCCAAATTAGTACTAATCAGACACGGACAGTCCGAATGGAACCTTGAAAATCGTTTTACAGGATGGATAGATATACCACTCTCACCCAAAGGCGAAGAAGAAGCAAGAGAAGCAGGAGAGAAGATAAAAGGAATGACTTTTGATAAAGCATTTTCTTCTGTATTACAAAGAGCAACCAAAACATACGAAATTGCTGCACAAACAGCCGGCTTTAAACATCTGGTTTGCGAAAGGGATGAAGCGCTGAATGAAAGAATGTACGGTGACCTGCAGGGATTAAATAAAGATGAATGCCGTGAAAAATTCGGCGCAGACCAGGTGCATATCTGGCGCAGAAGTTTTGACGTGCCGCCACCGGGTGGCGAGAGTCTGAAAAATACCGCTGAAAGAGTATTACCATACTATTATAAAAAAATTGAGCCTATGCTTAGCCAGGGAAAAAATATTTTAATCGTTGCTCACGGTAACAGCTTAAGGGCGCTGATAATGCATCTT
>JANPBV010000402.1:0-4849 GCA_031430615.1 Ignavibacteria bacterium
TTTTTCTTTTGGCTTTTTATCCAAAAATCACACTTTCAAGTATCTTAAATTTTCACTATATTTGTAATCTATACTAACATAAAATCAATAAAACATATCATTTTTAGCATAAATGGCAGAAAATCAGAAAAATAAGGGCAAGATCGTACAGATTATCGGTGTTGTACTTGATATCGACTTCTCAGGCGGAAGATTACCTGAAATTTATACAGCTTTACAGATTCCCAGGAAAAATACAGATGGCGTTGAAGACGTTTTAATAGCGGAAGTTCAGCAGCACTTAGGTGAAGATAGAGTAAGAGCAGTATCAATGGATACCACAGACGGGCTTGTAAGAGGTATGGATGTATTTGATACAGGCTCTCCAATTATGATACAGGTCGGACCCGAATGTTTAGGCAGATTGATGAACGTAACAGGCGAAGTAATTGATGGACTTGAACCATTAGTGACCAAAAAAAGGCTTCCTATTCACAGGTCAGCTCCTAAACTTGAAGAGCTATCCACACAAAAAGAAATTCTTGAAACAGGTATTAAAGTTGTTGACCTTTTAGAACCGTACACCAAAGGCGGTAAGACCGGACTCTTCGGCGGCGCGGGTGTTGGTAAAACAGTTCTTATCCAGGAACTGATAAATAATATTGCTACATTTCACGGCGGCTACTCTGTATTCGCGGGTGTAGGCGAGCGTACAAGAGAAGGTAATGACCTTTGGCTCGAAATGAAGGAATCAGGCGTTATCAATAAAACATGTTTAGTGTTTGGTCAGATGAATGAACCACCGGGCGCAAGACAGCGTATAGGTCTGACCGGTTTAACAGTCGCTGAGTATTTCCGTGATGAAGAAGGAAAAGATGTATTGTTATTTGTAGATAATGTTTTCCGTTTTACACAGGCAGGCTCCGAAGTATCAGCATTACTCGGACGTATGCCTTCTGCTGTAGGTTACCAGCCAACCTTGGCAACAGAGATGGGCGCGCTTCAGGAAAGAATTACATCTACAAAGAAAGGTTCTATCACATCTGTGCAGGCTATTTATGTTCCTGCGGATGATTTGACCGATCCGGCTCCTGCCGCGGTTTTCGCGCATCTTGATGCTACAACAGTACTTGATAGAAAGATATCAGAGCTTGGTATTTACCCGGCTGTTGACCCGCTTTCATCAACATCACGTATATTGGACCCGCTTATTATTGGTGATGAGCATTACAACGTAGCGCAGTCAGTAAAAGAAGTGCTGCAGAAATATAAAGATTTACAGGATATTATTAACATTCTCGGTATAGATGAACTTTCTGATGAAGATAAGCTTGCAGTTCAGAGAGCAAGAAAAGTTCAGAAGTTCCTTTCACAGCCATTTTTTGTTGCTGAGCAGTTCACCGGTTCAAAAGGAAAGTATGTTAAAATTGAGGAATCAATTAAAGGATTTAAAGCCATAGTAAACGGTGAGTGCGATGATGTTCCTGAAAACGCTTTTTATATGGTCGGTAATTTAGATGAAGCATTGGAGAAGGCTAAAACGTTATAAAGATGTCAGATAGTTTGATCCATTTAGAGATAGTAACACCAGGCAGAACAGTTTTTGCAGGAGATGTGAAAAGTTTTACCGCCCCGGGCAGTGAAGGAAGTTTCCAGATCCTTCGCAACCACGCCCCGTTTATTTCAACCATAATTCCAGGTCCGGTTAAATTTACCGCAGGTGATGGCGAGACTAAAAATTTCGTTACATCAGGCGGTACAGTTGAAGTGCATGATAATAATATTACCATGCTCGCGGAATCTATTATTCCCGTTGAAGAAATTGATATTGCCGAGGCTGAAAAAGAGAAAGCAGAATCCGAAAGGGTACTTGATTCAAAGGAACCCGGACTTGATAAAGAAGCGGCAAAACACATTTTATTGACTGCAAAAGCAAAAATTAAAGCTGTTTCTGCTTAAAATAGCTGAAAAACAGCCTTGAGTATTAATTACACGGTTTTTTTATAGTTCTATTATAACTATATTGTTTTTCTGAAATTAGCGGTCTTTTAAATATAATGGATCTTTAGCGGGGCCGGTAGCTCAGTGGTAGAGCATCTCCCTTTTAAGGAGAGGGTCGGAGGTTCGAGACCTCCCCGGCTCACAAGTTTTTTAGTAACGTAGTTTCACATTTGTAATTGAATATTTTTTAGTATATTTGCATAGATATTTATTCCTGCGCTTTTGCAGGAAGCTTTAACAGGGCGTTGATTTTCGTAGTTTTTAACGCTTGAATTTTATTACTTAGAAAGGAGGAGAAGCCCGAATGCAGAAAGGTAAAGTAAAATGGTTTAACGCTGACAAAGGATTTGGTTTTATTACTGGTAACGATGGAAAGGACGTATTCGTGCATTTCAAGTCAATAATCGGAGATGGATACAGATCACTCGAGGACGGACAGGATGTTGAATATGAGGTTGAGGAAACCGATAAAGGTTTACAGGCAAGAAACGTCTCTAAAGCATAATTATTTGTCTTAGAACACGAGAATAAATGTAACAATCCCGCTTATAGAAATGTAAGCGGGTTTTTTTTATTTCTCCTTTAAACTACCGCATTTACGTTATTAACTTTATACCATATATGGTTTAATTTAGTACGTGAATGAATAATTTAAAAAGGGAAAACATATCATGAAAACAGCTCTTATTTTAACACTAATCGCTTTACTTTCAGTAAACAGTTTTTCAAATCCCAAGTATGATAAATGGCAAAATGGCTCATACTTCAGAGGATATAATTTACTGTATGAATCACCTAAGGATCTGCAGGATTTTATTGATTTCAAGAATTACGGCGGAAATCTATTCCACATTCAGCCCGATGGCTTCCTGGTTTGTGACGCGCCATATGACATAGTTCAGTCTAATATAGATGGCTGTGACATGCTTGTGAACTTTTGCAGGCAGGTTGGAATCCATTATGTTATTGGAATGCGTTCAGGTCCGGGCGCTTATGATACATTTGATGAATCTCAGGGCACTACCGGTGAATCCAGAGTATGGAATACAGGAAATATACTTGAGCAAACCAAATATGCTGAGATGCTTGAAATGATCGTGAACCGGTATGCGGATGATACATTATTTGTTGGATTAAATCTGGTAATTGAACCAAGACCCAAGGTCAGAGTAATACCTGCGAATACATCAGCAACTTACAAATTCTTCCTTGAAAATGTTTACAATATTCATATGGATGAGGTTTATAATTCATGGGTATCAGCAATACGACAAACAGATCCTGAGCTACCTGTTATAATTGAAAGTTTCGCTTATTCAACTCCTGAATTATTTCCGGGATACGTAATAAATGACCCATACATAATATACTCAGCGCATAATTACCAGCCGGTTGAATTCAGCAAAGAGGCTGTACCATTCAATAAAACTTACCCCGGTGTTTACTGGAATATATCCACGCTTTCACAAGTACTGTATGACGCGCAGTTTATGCGTGAAACAGTATTTGGCAAGTTAAGAGAATTCCAGCAGTTAACTAACGCGCCGGTATTTATCGGTGAAATGGGAATGTACAAACCGCAAACCGGTGGCGAGCAGTATCTAGCTGACCAGCTCAATATAATTTCTGATTACGGATGGCATTTTGCATTCTGGGATTGGAGAAGGGGACCGGGCGCTGACTGGAACATAGAAAAATTTGGCGACTTAGATGATCTGCACTGGAAAACCGTACTGGCAAAATTCCATGCGCCACCTGTGCCTAATATGGTATCACCGGCAAACGATGAAATTGTATCACAAAGTCCGGCTTTTACATGGGATTCCATGACAGCGTTTACATCATATGATCTTGAAATAAGCCTTGTTCATGGCTCGAGACAAAATATTTTTATAACACCTGATATTACCTCGAGCGGTTATGCATTTGGTGAGAATTTATTGATTGATGGTGAATCTTATTCATGGCGTATCAGGGCAAAGAACCCCGGCGGAAATCCTGAAAACTGCTCCCGGTGGTCAGAGCCAAGAGTATTTAATGTAAGAGCATTGGTTGCAGATAGCAATAAAACTAACATAGTAACTAAAAAATTTTCACTTAAGCAGAATTATCCAAACCCGTTCAACCCAACCACATCTATTAGCTATTCACTAAATACCAATAGTATTGTAAAGCTAACGGTTTTTGATATGCTGGGCAGGGAAGTATCAAGCTTAGTTAACGCCACACAATTTGCAGGAGAGCATTCCGCAATGTTTAACGCTAACTCGCTTGCTAGTGGGGTATACATATACAGGCTTGAAGCCAGTCCAATTGATGGTACAAATGGATATATTGAAATTAAAAAAATGATTTTGATAAAGTAAATATTCATGATTTAAACTAACATCACTGATAAAAACCCCCTGTTGATAAAATCAACAGGGGGTTTTGTGTTTATATGCATGAACCCCCATCGCTGTAAATTAGAATGCTGAATATTTTGTTCAATCCCGTATTTACCAATCCTCGAGCTTTTAATCCCTCCTTTGACAAAAGGGGGAAGAGATCTACGGTATTCTGCAATCCACAATTAATCGAAAAACAAAATTCAAATAAAAGTATCGATGGGGGTTTTGCTCCTATATAAAATTTATAAAGATTTTCTTGAGGGAGATATTATGACCCCGTAGGGGTCACACATATATTGACAAAGAAAATAAATAATCTGACTCCGTAGGAGTCACATGTTTATAGATGAAGAAAAAAAATAATATGACTCCGTAGGAGTCACACTTTTATAGATAAGGTTACAAAAATATAATGACCCCATTGGGGTCACACATAATACATACACAAAATAAAAAAGGCTTGATCTTTTTGACCAAGC
>JANPBV010000403.1:0-9090 GCA_031430615.1 Ignavibacteria bacterium
ATTATTTTACCTTTTGAGCCTGCGGCATAACCGGTTGAGGCATCAAGAAAATATATACAATTAAAGCTTACTGAATCTACACTTTGTTTTCTCAACCAGTTCAATCCGCCATCAGTGGTTTTTAATAATTTGTTTGTATCATTTGGGAAAGAATTACCTGCGGCAAATCCGGTTAATCCGTCAATAAAATATACGCTTTTTAAATTATTTGTAACATTGCTAGTCTGAACACTCCACGTAGAAACGGGTTCTTCGGGGATTATGGGTGAATCATCTTTTTTACAGCTTACTATAATTATTGTAAGAAGAATTGAGGAAATAAACAGATATACCTGATTACCTTTTATTCTACTAAGTATATTTCTGTATATATTCATTTATACCTGCAAATTAGCCATTTTGTGCTTAAATTTCAATTTATAATATTTTAATTATTTAAATGTTTTACCCTAAGAGAACATTTGATAATGATTACTTGTTTAATTAAATAATAATAGATATATTTAAATTATAATTTTTAAACTAATCATTAGGTAAAAAATGAAAACATTATCCACAGTTATTTTGTTTTTAATATTTTTTTCTTATCCTCTCAGCTCAGGCACTCCTTTAAACACATTTTCCAAAGATGAAATTAAAAAACTATCAGGCAAATACCTTGAAGGTAAGCTTGATTTTGAAAATCCTGTTATGGTTGATGTAGATAAGGATGGTGATTTTGACGCTTTAAAGTTTGAAGATGGAAATGTAGCTTATTACAAAAATGTAAGTACGCTGGATAACCCTTCATTCATTCTTGAAAATGCTAATTATGAAAAATATGAAAACGCATTTTTCATAGATACTAAAATACCTTATCCAATTTTCTTTGCTGATAGTGATGGCGATGGTGATATGGATATGTTTGTTGTAAATGATAAAGTATTTAATAATCAGCAGCAAAAATTTGAGTATAAGGTTGCAAGCGCTGAAAACTCAGCTGATCTTAGTACGGGAACCTTGATCACAATTATTCTTGTACTTGTAATAGTATTGTTGGTATTGGCTATTATACATTAAAAAATTGTGTACATTTTCTTTAATAAAAAAGGGAGCCCAAGCTCCCTTTGGTTTTAATTTATGTTTATTAAGTTATTCAATAATTACCAATGAGCTTTCTTCAACATCAGCTGCAGAAAGTACACAGGTATAATTTCCCTTTTCAAAATTTGCTGAATTTATATTTATCTCATAAGTACCAGCCTGTAGGTTATTGTAAATATAAGTTCTTACTAAATTCTTTTTTGAATCATATAATCCTACTTTTACATATGATACTGCAGGCAGTTCAAATTTTATTACATTAGGTGAGCTTTGATAAATTCTGTAATTTGCATGAGTTTTAACAATACTTTCCATACCTGCTATTGAACCATCAGGGAAGTTTACTTCTCTAAATGATTGTGAAAATAGTATGTTTGAGTTTGCGAATATGAATAATGCCAGCATCATTGCAATTGCAAATACGATGTTGAATTTTTGTAAGGTGTTCTGTTTTTTTTCGAATTTTGACATTTTGTTTTTCTCCCTAATTGTTTGGATAGCTGATTTAACTACGTAAAAATATGATATACCTACACTGAACTCAATACCCTATAAGTGGTATAGTTATGTTAACTCTGTTGTTTATAGGTATTTTCATTGAGAAATTAGCTAATTTTAGATATATTTGTAAAAAATCAGGATAAATAAATGAAATTTTCTCAATACTTTTTACCTACACTTAAAGAAGTACCCTCGGATGCGGTAATTCCTTCGCATATTTTGATGTTGCGCTCAGGAATGATAAGGCAGCTTACTGCTGGTGTATATTCATATCTGCCGCTAGGGCTGCGGGTCTTTAAGAAAGTAGAAAAGGTTGTAAGAGAAGAGATGAATGCTATTGGCGGATGTGAATTTTATTTACCTGCGCTCTCACCAAATGAGCTATGGGCTGAAACCGGCAGACTTGAAGATTACGGTGATGATATATTCAGAATTAAGAACCGTGAGCTTGTATTAGCTCCAACACATGAAGAGGTATTTACATCTATAGCTAAACCTAACCTGATCTCGTATAAAAATCTACCACAGATATGGTATCAGATACAAACGAAATTCAGGAATGAACAGCGTCCAAGAGGTGGTGTATTGCGCGGAAGGCAATTCACAATGAAAGATGCATACTCATTTGATGCTACATGGGAAGGACTTGATGAATCATACGCTAAAAACGCGCAGGCATACAGAAATATTTTTACACGCTGCGGCTTGAAATTCTTTACTGTTTCGGCATTCAGCGGAGCAATGGGCGGAAGTGAGTCAGAAGAATTTATGGTTGAAGCAGGGGCAGGTGAAGATACCGTAGTGCTTAACCATGATAACTCATACGCATCTAATATTGAAGTTGCAAAGTCATTTTCAGAAAATGTTGGCAGGAAGAATTCCGGATTAACGCTTGAGGAGTTCCATACCCCAAATATTAAGAGTATTGATGAACTTGCTGGATTCCTTGGTATTACGGATCGTTCAAGACTTGCAAAATCAAGATTATTTATAGTTCCGGCAAAGACTGAAAAGAAAAAAGATGAATACGTTCTTTCGCTTGTTTGCGGCGATGATGAAGTGAGCGAAACAAAGCTTGCAGGCATTTACCCGGGAATTCGCGCTGCTCATCCCGAAGAATTAATGGCAATTGCAGGCGCCGAAGCCGGTTCAATTGGTCCGGTTAATTTTAAGAATAAAGATGTAAAGATAATCGCAGACTTAAGACTTCAGGATGCAGATGAACTTATAAGCGGGGCATGCAGGAATGATTATCACATAAAAAATATTGATCTTAAGCGCGATGTTCCGAATGTAACTTA
Organism: Ignavibacteria bacterium; assembly: GCA_031430615.1. Taxonomy (GTDB): domain Bacteria; phylum Bacteroidota; class Ignavibacteria; order Tepidaquicellales; family OLB5; genus OLB5. Next base: position 2,886 of record JANPBV010000403.1, read on the forward strand.
TGACGATATCAGAACTGTTAAAGATGGTGAAGAGACTATTGACAGGAAATCAAAACTACGAATGACCAAAGCTATAGAAGTAGGTCATATTTTCAAACTTGGTACACGATATGCCCAGGCGCTTGGCGCAAAGTATCTTGATGTAAACGGAAAAGACAATGTCATCATTATGGGCAGTTACGGTATTGGAATTGAGCGAATTGCCGCTGCTTACATTGAACAAAACCACGATAAAGATGGAATTGTATGGGGTGGGGAGATAGCTCCTTTTAAAATACATTTGATAAGTGTTAATAAGAAGGCTGATAGCATTAAGGCTGCCGCTGAAAAATTATACCATGAACTTACAGAAATAGGTTATGATATCCTTTTTGATGACAGAGATGATATAAGTCCTGGTTTTAAGTTCAAAGATGCTGATTTGATTGGTATTCCACTGCAATTGATTGTAAGCGATAAAAACATGAAAAATGATGAAATTGAGGTAAAAAAGAGGAGAACAGGGGAAAGAATCATGATTAAATATTCAGATATTCTAAATAGACTACCAAATTTGATGGAAAAGATATAAATTGTATAGAACATTAAATGTCAATTCTAAACTTCAATTCTTAAAATTATAGCATAGTTTTTACCATTCTATTTTTAAACTAAAATAATTTATTTGGGCTTAAGACTTTCTAACAGGCATCTGTTTTTTTACGGGCTTGTTATTCTATTGATTGGCGCTGCTATTGGCAGTATTAGTCTTACTTATCCCTATGGCAGAGATCAGGGTATCTATGCATATGCCGGAAAGCTATTGCTTGAAGGTAAAATGAATTACATGTACGTTTTTGATCTTAAACCACCTGGAATTCATTTCCTCTTTGGGTTTATTCAGCTGATTGCAGGGGAGCAAATGTTAAGCGCAAGGTTGTTTGATATTGTATGGCAGTCATTTACAGGTATTTTTATTTTTCTAATTGCCTTCAGATTAACAGGCAGTAAAGCTCTTTCACTTACCTCAGCATTCCTATACATATTATTATATTTCCGGTTAGACTATTGGCATACTCTGCAAACCGATGGCTCACTCAATCTTTTGTTTGCTATTTCAGTTCTGCTCCTTTTATCAAGTTATGAACATCATTCTTTTCTCAAAATACTTTTCTCCGGAATATTGTTTGCAGCTGCGCTGCTTTTTAAATATACTATCATTTCTTTTCTCCCGCTCTTATTCATATGTTTCCTTCTTTCAAAAAAAGAATTGTTCTCACTCAGGCTCAAAAATATACTTGTATATAGCCTTGGTATGCTTCTTCCGGTAATATCAGTAACGCTCCTGTATTATTTCAGCGGGACTATTAATGAATTGGTTGATATCCAGTTTGTACAAACACCATTGTACACCAAGATAGCGTATGAAACAGAATCCACAAAGTTTATTACAGACCATATTGTAAGGTTATTCACTTATTCGGTTTACAGCCCGCTAATATTATTTTCAGCAATAGCATTAATTATTGTAATCATAAAAAAGAAAATAAATTTTGTAAATCTTTTATTGTTCGCATGGATATTCTCAGCAATTTTCAGTCTTATTATCCAGTGGAAATTTTATTATTATCATTTCCTGGTAATTATTCCTCCAATTGCGATTGGTGCGGCATATGGTTTATCTCTTATCAAAGAAAGTTTTAAATTAAAACCTGCGCTATATAAGACCGCTTATATAATTTTTATTCTTGGGTTTATTCTATTTGCATTTAAACCATTTATTCAAAATTATTCTACATTAAATGATTATATATCAGGTAAGCAAACTCTAAATGAGGTTTATATAAAAAATGGTTTTACTTCTGATTCAGTTTTTATGATAAGTAAAACTTTTAAGGCAGTTGAACAGGTTAAACAGGATACAAATCCTGATGATGCGATATATGTATGGGGATTTGACCCGTTGGTATATTATTTATCAGGAAGGAAGTGTGTTTCAAGGTTTATCTATAATTTCCCGTTATTATGGAAAACTGAAAATAGTAGTTTCAGAAAAGAATTTATGAATGAAATGGTCATGAAAAATCCAAAAGTAATAATAATTGCTAAGAATGACCCATTGCAGTTTATTTCAGGCTATAATGAAGATTCTAAACAATTACTGCAAAGGTTTCCGGAATTCAATAGTTTTATCAATTCAAAATATATTTATAAAACCAGTATTGATGATTATGAATTTTATGAACTTAAAAACTGGTAATGTCTAAAATCCAAAAAAAGCGGATAATTTTAGCATCTTCCTCCCCAAGGAGGAAATTGCTTTTAAATGCATTATTAAAGAATTTTGGATTGAAATTTGCAGTTAATCCAGCTAATATTGTAGAAATTATACCTAAAAAAGTTCAAAATTTTGGCGTTTTTGCAGCTAATTTGGCTGAGATAAAAGCTTTAGAAGTAGCAAAAAGGAAAAATGGTATAATTATAGGGGCAGATACGATTGTTGTGATAAATGGTAAGATTCTTGGTAAACCTGAAAATAAAGCTGACGCTGTTAGGATGCTGAAGTTTTTAAGTGGAAAAGTCCACAAAGTCTATACAGGGCTAGTGATTTTAGATTCAAAAACCGGAAATACATATAAGACATTTGAAGTAACCAGCGTAAAATTTAGAAAACTTTCTTCAAAAGAAATTAAATTTTACGTTAAAGGCGGCTCACCCATGGATAAAGCAGGTGCTTATGGTATTCAGGATGACTTGGGAAGTACTTTTGTGGAAAAAATTACAGGTGATTATTTTAATATTGTAGGATTACCCATTCTCAAAACATATGCGGGATTGAATAAGTTCATAAATTTGATAGGTTAATTGTACCAGAAATATAAGAAAAAAATAATATTTTCAGTTGTATTAGGGGCGGTGGTTTTCCTTGGACTAAGTATTTACGCAAATTTTAATGAGCTTTTGGAGGCATTTGCATTTTACAATTGGTTAATGTTCCCGGCTATATTAATTCTTTCTTTATTCAATTATTTGTTCCGTTTTTTGAGGTGGGAATATTATACTAAAACACTGGATATTAAGATAGAAAGAAAAATGAGTTTTTTGATTTTTTTATCTTCGTTTATCATGTCAGTAACACCCGGTAAAATTGGCGAAGTGTTTAAATCATATTTATTGAAAGAACAAAACGGGACACCCGTAAGCAAAAGCGCGCCAATAGTATTTGCTGAAAGGATAACAGATTTTCTATCACTGGTCCTTTTAAGCTTAACCGGAGCATTAATGTTTGGTTATGGTACTAATTTGATAATCGGGTTTGGTATATTTTTTATTTTATTGGTATTTATCATAAGTAACAGAAAGTTATCGTATGCAATTATTGGCTTCATGGAAAAATTGAAGTTCGTTTCCAGGATATCAGGTAAGATTCACACTGCATATGACAGCATTTACCAAATGGTAAGATTAAAGGAATTAATAATAACCATTATTTTAAGTATTTTCGCATGGTCATTTGAGTGTTTAAGCTTTTATTTGGTTATAAACGGATTCAGTGTAATTGGCGCTCCTCATATTGATATTTTTATTGCGACATTTATATATGGCTTTGCTACAATTGTTGGCGCTATTACAATGCTTCCCGGTGGTTTGGGCGCAACAGATGCCAGTATAACTGGCTTATTAGTCCTGTTAACAATACCAAAGAGTGTTTCTGTAGCAGCTACGTTAATAATCAGGGTAGCAACATTATGGTTTGCTGTAATTGTTGGTATTGTAGCTGTTATGTTTTACCAGAAGATTTCGCATAAAAATATAAACGAAATGGTTCTGGAATCTTAATTATTAATATTATGGAAAGAAAAATTCGTGTTATTATTGCAAAAGCAGGACTTGATGGCCACGATAGAGGCGCTAAGGTCATTGCAGCAGCATTCAGAGATGCAGGAATTGAAGTAATTTACCTGGGCTTGAGGCAAACCCCTGAGATGATAGTTGAAGCTGCCCTACAGGAAGATGCTGATGCAATAGGCATCAGCATCTTAAGTGGTGCCCATATGACGGTATTTAAGAAAATACTGTATCAAATGAAAATAAAACAGCTTGATAATGTATTGTTGTTTGGCGGTGGTATTATACCTAAAGAAGATATTTCTAAATTGAAGGATATTGGGGTCGGAGAGTTGTTTACTCCGGGGACACCTACACATGATACAATAAATTATGTCAAAAGCTGGGTAAACGAACACAGGGCTTTAGAAGTTTAATTATTTTAAAAATATTTTAGTATAATGGCAATTAAATTTGGCACTGATGGCTGGAGAGCAGTCATTGCAGATGAATTTACTTTTGAAAATTTGAAAAAGATATCAAAAGCTACGGCTGTAGCTTTTGCTGCTCATCCTAAGCTCAAAAATGGAATAGTTATCGGTTATGATACAAGGTTTCTTTCAAAAGAGTTTGCAGATTGCTCCGCTGAAGTATTCGCGAATCATGGTATTAAAGTTTATTTAACAGATTCATTTGTAACAACTCCAACTGTATCACTATTGAGCAGAGATAAAAATCTTGCTTATGGTGTTATGATTACATCTTCGCATAACCCGGCTAAATATAATGGATTTAAGCTAAAGGATGAGTTTGGGGGTTCAATGGGTACAATTCACCTTGAAAAGATAGAAAAAGTATTAAATGAAAATAATAATTTTGATTACGGCAATAAGTCATTTGATGAAATGCTGAATTCAGGAAACATTGAGTATGTTAAAGGGAAAGAGTATTATATAAATACCTTAAAAGAAAAGATAAATACTGATGTAATCAAAGATTCGGGTGTAAAAATAATATATGACGCAATGTATGGCTCTGGTCAGGGAATGATGGATGGATTAATAAATATCAGGGCAATAAGAAGTGAGGTTAATCCTTCATTTGGCGGTTCAAGTCCGGAACCTGTTTTGAAAAACCTTTCGTTGATATCAAGTGAGATAAAAAAAGGAGATTATGATATTGGTATTGTGACAGATGGTGATGCTGATAGAATTGCTATATTTGATGAACATGGTGAATTTATTGACGCGCAAAAGACTTTTGCGCTATTGCTGACTTACCTTATTAATGAAAAGAAAATGACCGGTGGTGTTGTGAGGGGATTTTCATCAAGTGAGTTGATCAAAAAGATATGTGATGAATATGGTATTAAATTATATACTGTCCAAATTGGTTTTAAGTATATATCTGAATTAATGATAAAGGAAGATATTCTAATCGGCGCAGAAGAGAGCGGTGGTATTGGTTTGAAAAATCATCTGCCTGAGAGAGATGGAATATTCAATGGAATGATGTTTTCGGAAATGCTCGCAGTTAAAAAGAAAAAGTTAAGTGACCTTATCACTGAAATTGAAAATAAATACGGTAAATATTATTACAAAAGGATTGACCAGCATTTATCAAGTAATGAATTGAAATCGGAACTAATTGAGCTTGCAAAAGGATTAAAAGAAGTTGCAGGGCAAAAAGTTATTTCTATTGATACACTTGATGGCTGTAAGTTGATTTTTGAAAACGGCTGGCTACTTGTAAGGGCTTCAGGGACTGAACCATTACTTAGAATTTATACAGAAACATTTGGTGAAAATAAAACAGATGATATTTTAAACGATATCAATAAAAAGTTTAAATTATAAAATATGAGAATTAAACTAAATTTCATTTTATTCATTTTGCTTGTTCTTTCGAATATTTTTATATATTCACAGGGCAACTCGAATGATAAAAATCCATCGCAAAGCAACCCTCTCAAACAAATGGATATGAATTTTAATACATCAAAAATGGATCTTCAGAATTTTGATATATTAAAACAAATTGAGCCTTCTTCAGGTACAGGTATGATTTATAATGACCAGTTAATGGAAGGCGCTATTGATGCAAATAAGTATATCGTTGGTCCAAATGACATATTTTCACTGGGAATTTGGGGTATTGTAAATACTCCAATGCCTGTTGCTGTTAGTCCGGAGGGGTCATTGATCATTCCATCAGTTGGAGAAGTTGTTATTTCTGGCTTAACGTTAACTGAAGCAAAAGCTAAAGTTATTGCCGCTGTTAAGAAAAGATTTATATCGGCAGAAATTACATTGACATTAGTTTCACCAAGAAGATTTATCATAACAGTGTCGGGTGTTGGTCAGGGAAATTACCCTACCTCTGCAATTATGAGGGCTAG
>JANPBV010000404.1:0-11101 GCA_031430615.1 Ignavibacteria bacterium
AGCGCAATATTTACAACACCGCCTTTTTCGGAATACACAGCTCCAATAGATGGAAGCAGGTAGGGGATAGTTATCCTGAGTGTCTGTAGAATAAACGCAATTGTAAATAAGTCCTGCAATTAATTAAGCTCTTTTTAATTTAAATTTCTTGTCAAAAATTCCGGTAATAGTAATAATAAGTAATATTAAAACGCCCTGTAGTATTGTTACAATTTCTTTTGGTACAAGTGTGTTTACTGTCAACCCTCCGTATTCAAGTATGCCGAAAAATATTGCGACAACAATTATTGCAAACGGGTTATTCCTTGCAATCAAGGCTACTGCAATACCAACATACCCTGCATTATCAGTAAAGCCAAGCTCGAAGTAGTGTTTGTAACCATTCACAAAGTTTAGTCCCCCAAGACCCGCAAATCCGCCTGCAATTGCCATTGAAAGGATAGTTAATTTTCCGATATTCATTCTGGCATACTCCGCTGCATTTTTATTGAAGCCCAGTGTTTTAATTTTATATCCAAATGGGGTTTTTTGTATAAGGTAATACATAAATATACATGCAAGTAAAGCTATTATAAAACTAAGATTAAAAGGTGAGCCTTTAAATAAACCTGTTAGCAGATCGAATCGCTGCAGATGCGCATTGGGTGATACCTCCGGGGTATGAATTGTAGCAGGCACAAGGTACACATTATTTACCAGGTAACTTACCAGTGCAAGAGCGATAAAATTAAGCATGATTGTATTAATTACTTCGTGTGAACCGAATCGCGCTTTAAGATACCCCGCGATAGCCGCCCAAAAGGCTCCACCAAGGAAACCCATTACTACACAAAATGGAATTAAAATAAACCAGGGGAGTGAGGTAAAAGTAAATCCCGCCCATGCGCTTGCAAATGCGCCTATTGTCATCTGACCTTCAGCTCCAATATTAAATAATCCTGCGCGGAATGCAAATGCTACCGATAGCCCGGTTAAAATTAACGGTGTGGCTTTGAATAATACCTGACCAATGCCATATGTGTTACCCAATGTATCACCAAATAGCCTTATGTATACTTCAATTGGGTTCTCGCCAATGAGAGCAATTAATATTCCACCTATAATTAACGATAACACAACAGAAATTATCGGTCCTATTGCATACTTAAGATATTTACTAAAATTATTCAGATTTAGTATAATTAATTATTACTGATTCCCATCATATATGCGCCAATTTCTCTTTCGTTAGTGGAGCCTGCCTGAAGCACAGTATTAAATTCTCCGTTATAAATAACAGCAATTCTATCACACAGCTTTAGCAGTTCACTCAGGTCGCTTGAAACCAGTAGAATTGCTTTACCTTTTTTGCTTTCCCTTAGCAATGATGAGTGAACAAAATTTGAGGCTTTGATATCAAGTCCGCGTGTAGGATGGCTTACAATAATAAGATCAGTTTCCTTAGAGATTTCTCTTGCAACTACAACTTTCTGCTGGTTACCCCCTGAGAGTCCTGAAATGAGAACTTTTGTATCATTCGGTCTTACATCATATTCATTGATGAGTTTAACGGAATACTCTTCAATTGTTTTCTCCTTTAATATAAATGGAGAAGAAAAATTTTCTTCATCTTCTCTTCCAAGAATAATATTTTCTGAAATGGTGTATTCCATTACAATCCCATGCTTATGCCTATCAGCGGGAATATGCGCTACAGGGATACTCTTTGATATTTTTTTCCCATTCAATAGTATTTCGCCTGTTGATTTCCTCAAACCGCAGATTGCTTCAATCAATTCTGTTTGACCGTTGCCTTCAACACCTGCAATCCCAAAGATCTCACCGGAGGTGATATCGAATGTAATATTTTTAACTGCTTCAGCTTTCTTATCATTTAAAACTGAAAGTCCGTTTACTATTAAAGCTTTTTTATCAGAGGGAGCATTAGTTTTCTTGGTAACAGATTCCAATTCTTCACCAACTATCAATTTAGCAATTTCATCTTTTGTAGTTTTACCCGTAACAAGTTCACCTGTGACCTTGCCATGCCTTAATATTGTGATGGAATCACTTACTTCCATTACTTCACCAAGCTTATGGGTGATAAGTATAATTGTTTTACCGGATTCTTTAAGTTTTTTAAGAGTTTCAAACAGGTCATCGGTTTCCTGGGGAGTGAGTACTGCTGTAGGTTCATCCAGTATCAGTATTTCGGCGTTTCTGTATAAAAGTTTTATTATCTCAATTTTTTGCTGTGTACCTACAGGAAGATTTTCTGTCCTTGTACTCAAATCAATTTCAATATTAAACGCCTTTAATATTTTCTGAATTCTTTTTTCACATTCTTTATACTTAATGTTACCTAAAATGCCTGAGGTTTCATCACCAAGGATGATATTTTCAAGTACGCTTAAGTTGCCTGCCAGCATAAAGTGCTGATGAACCATGCCAATGCCAAGTGAAATTGCTTTAGAAGGGGAGTCAATTGAAGTTGCGTTTCCGTTTATTGATATACTGCCTGAATCAGCATGATACATACCATATAATATTTTCATCAGGGTTGATTTACCTGCGCCGTTCTCGCCAACTAACGCATGAATCTCACTTTTTTTAACATTAAAATTAACCGAATCATTTGCCTTAAATTCTTCACCAAAGGTCTTGGTAATACCAGTCATTTCTATAGCAAATTGATCCATGAATTATTAGTGTTTTAAATGATGTTTCCACGACCTTTAGGCTGCAAGACTTTAGTTCGTGGATAAAATACAAGAAACTTAAAACGGGCTTAAGCCCCTAACACAAAAGAATTAATGGCTAAAGCCATTTTTAATTTCTAAAAAAACCACGACCTGAAGGTCGTGGCAATTAAAATATTCCAAACAAATACAAAAAAACTCTTTACAATTATTACCCATAGTCACTTTGGCATTTGAGCTTTGTTATTTTGAGCGAAACGAAATCCCGCTTTGAGGGATGTCATTATTTTGTCGGTATCGTAATCTTTCCATCAATAATATCTTTACGGATTGCTTCAACCTTTGTCCTAACATCATCAGGTATCATGTTCTTATTCTTATCAGTATATGCGTAATCAACACCTTTTGTTTTTAAGCCAAATGTTTCAACTCTGCCGCCTTTGAATGTACCATCTTTAACCTGCTTAATAACATCATACACTGAAACATCAACAACTTTAACCATACTTGTTATGATAAAACCCGGCGCTTCGTCATTCTGGTCTGAATCAACACCAATGGCGAACTTTTTGGTCTCACGTGCTGCTTCAAATACTCCAAGCCCTGTAACACCTGATGCATGATAAATAATATCAACGCCATCGTTATATTGACCCAATGCAATTTCCTTGCCTTTACCCGGATTCTTGAATGCATCACCGGTAACCCCCGCGTAACCAACAAGTATCTGGCAGGCTGGATTTACCTGTTTAACGCCGGCTTCGTATGATACCTGGAATTTTTTAATAAGGGGTGATTCCATTCCTCCGACAAAACCAACTTTATTGGTTTTTGTCATCAATCCCGCAATTGCGCCGACTAAAAATGAGCCTTCTTCTTCTTTGAATTCCAATGCAATCAGATTTGGCGGAATAGTTTTAGCGGGGTCAACTGTATAATCAACACACGCAAATTTTTTATCGGGAAATTCAGCGGCTATCTTTGTTATTTCATCAGTAAATATAAATCCTATACCGAAAACTACACTTATATCGGGTCTGTTTGAAAACTGTCTCAGGGCTGCTTCTCTATCGGCTCCCGGACCCGGCTCAAGATACTCGAATTGAATGCCAAGATCCTGCTTCGCTTTTTCAAGTCCGCGGTAAGCAGCATCATTGAAAGATTTATCACCCCTGCCGCCAACATCAAATACCAACCCGACCTTAAACTTGCCTTTATCATTGTTGGTTGTCGAGGTCTCTTTCTTCCCGCATGATGATATAACTAACACTAATAAAAGTAAAACTGTAATATTTATTGTTGTCTTCATAATTTTTTATTGCTTTATTCCCCTCCCCTTCGGGGAGGGGTTAGGGGAGGGGTCATTTTATTCTCTATCCCAATCCGCCTTGGTGGACCAGTTTGGGATAGTATCCATTTTGTTTTAAATCCTTAATTTTTATCAAAATTACTGCATTTTTATAATAGGTGCAATTACATAATGTTTGAAGAATATCTTAACCTCACCCCTAACCCCTCTCCTGGGAGGAGAGGGGTAAAAAGCAATTTGAATTATTTCTCCCCTCTCCCTTTGGGAGAGGGGACGGGGGTGAGGGTCATTGCTCACATTTCATTAACATTCTTTTAACCCATAATTGTTATATTTGTACTCAAACCTATTAAAATCTATGAGAATATTATTATATGTATTTACGGCATTATTTGCTTTAAACTCTTATTCACAGGATATCAAAGAAGTTACAATCCTTCACTGGAACGATTTCCATGCGCGCAACCAGCCATATAAGGTATCAAAGAAGGATTCAATAACAGGCGAGCAGGTGTATTATCTGGTTGGGGGAGTTGGCAGTATGACAGGTTATCTTAAGAAATACAGGTCGCCAAACTCACTGATACTCAATGCCGGTGATGATTTCCAGGGAACACCTATTTCAAACTTCACCCGCGGTAAATCTCAGATAGAAATACTAAACTCATATAAACTTGATGCCTTTGTACTTGGCAACCATGAATTTGATTACAGTCAGTATTCACTCGACTCAGCTTTAGCCTTAGCGAAATTTGATTATTTGAGCGCTAATGTATTCATGGAATCAAAAAACAAGCTGATGGGTAAGCCTTACGTAACTAAGGTAGTAAACGGAGTTAAGTTCGGCATAATTGGTATTACCTTACCGGAATTATTTGAAACATCTATCCCTGTGAATGTAAAAGATCTAATAATGCTTAATGCTGATTCAGTAATAAAAGTTGGAATTACAGCATTGAAAAATGAGAAATGTGATGTTATTGTTTTATTGACGCATATCGGGCTTGAAGAAGATAAACAGTTAGCTGACAAGTTCTACCCAGATGTTGATGTAATTGTCGGGGGACACTCACATACTACTTTGTTTAAGCCTGTTCGCAGAAGCGGTGTTGTAATCGTTCAGGCAGGTTCATATGGCAGAAATTTAGGAAAGCTTGATCTTAAAATTGATATAGATAAAGATACTATTATAGAATCATACGGAACGCTCATTGAAACGGTACTTGACTCCTCAATTTTTGATAAAGAATCAGCATCAAAGATAGAGAACCTTATCGCGCAATACTTACCTGAGCTGAATATTGTTATTGGCAAGCTTGAAGTTGACTGGAGAGCATCATACAGTGATGAGAGTAATCTCGGACAGTTTGAAGCAGATGCGTTCAGGATCAAAACCGGAGCTGATGTTGGCTTTGTTAATGGCGGTGGTTTGAGGAAGAGTCTGTTAAAAGGCGATATACTTGTTGGCGATATATGGGAAATTAATCCTTTTGGAAATGAGATACAAATAATCACAGTATCAGGCAAGACACTTAAGCAAATGCTTAAGAATAACATTAAGATAAGACACGAAAAGATAAGCAAAGGTGAAGGCGCGGAATTGCTGCATAATTCAGGCTTAACATACAGCTATGATTCAAAAAAAGCTTTGGAAGGCAGCGAAGATTTTTTAATCAGCGTAAATATCGGCAGAACTGAAGTTGATGATAACTCAATGTACACAATTGCTACTAATAATTATGTTATCAGCCAGTTCAAGAAATTCTTTGGAGAAATAAGCGAGCCTATTACTCCAAAAGACACAGGCTGGAATGATAGGGACCTGATTATTGAATATGTCAAGGAAATTAAAGTTGTAAACAGTGTAGTTGAAAAGAGAATTACAGATGTTTCCAAGTGAAACGTGAAACGTCAAATGTGAAACGTGAAAAGTCAAACGTGAAATGCCAAATGTGAAATGCCAAACGTCAAATGTGAAATGTGAGACGTGAAAAGAACATTAGAGCATAAGTGTAAAACATGCATTTTTGCGAGGAACGAAGCAATCTTAATAAAAAGGTAGAAAATTTATTCTATCTTTTTTCTATTAGATATTTATTTACCCAATTAGGGATTACGTTTTTCTCAAAATTAATTTCTTTTTGTGGGTTTAATGATAAAATTAACTCTAAATCCGTAGTATTATCAAAGATGTATGATCTGTAACATTTCATCACAGCATCTTTTAAATGACTTAAAGTATTCTGATATCTTTTTCTTATCTTAATATTTGAAACGTCATGTCCGCCTTTCCTGACTCTAATTTTAACCCTATTCTGATTAATTGAATAATCATCGGTAGAGATAAAATACAAATAAACTTTATACCCATTCTTTACGGCTTTTGATATAAATTCAATTTTGGATGGGTGTGACATTACAGTTTCGAAAGTAAATGTTATACCGCATTCAAGAAATTTACTGCGAATGTAATCTGCTAAAATAGCAGAGTCGTAAGGCTTAATGTTGTTCTTGTTAATTGAAATTATATTTCCACTGATGTTCCATTTTGATATATAATTCCTTTCATTTACATATTTATCCCAGCCTGATCTTGTGTAAAATGATTTAAAAGTAATGATATCTGTTTTTATACTAAATCTATTAATATCCAGAAAACAGTTTTTCAGGAGTAAATCATTTATCTCGTCAGCATTAAGATAATAACCAAATCTTAAATCAAATTCATCCTTTATCTTATGATATAATGTACTTTTACCGGAACCGTTTGGTCCCGCAAATATACGGATTCGTTTTTGAAGTGAACTATCAGGCAAGCTTAAATGTACGGCGTTTTATTTTAACGGGTGCATAGTTCCCTTTTTTTACCAATTTCATTTTTTTGCCGGGCTCAGTTAAATATAGTCCGGATTTCTTAGCAACTAATACCTGCAATCCTAATGCTTTATTCTCTCTTTTTGCATCTTTGGTTGCGAGTTTTGCTGCTTCTTTTAAAATTGTTATATCGCTTTTACGATTTGCTTTATTCTTCATATTCACAAATTATGAAATTTAGTAATAATCTAAAAGGATAAAAAGAAATACTGTGATTGTCCAAATAATCATGTTCATCCGATGACTTTAAGTCATCGGATGAATAAAAAAGTCGTGCAGGCATGCCTGACACCACAGAATAACTATTATATTTCAAACAAGGGGGCTAGAGCCCCTTGTTTGGTTATGTACTAAATTATATGTTGCACAAAAAAAGAGACGTCCCAGCAGGACGTCTCTACAAATTTATACTTCCCTCCACTTTGGGGAGGGCTAGGGTGGGGTCTTACTTCACAAGAATCATCTTCTTCGAATCAATCCTTACACCATCAGCATCCAAAACATAGAAGTACACGCCTGATGCCATGTTCAGAGCTTTCATACTGACTTTATAAACTCCGGTTGTCTGATTTTCATTGACAAGTGTCTGAACTTCTTTTCCTGTAACATCATAAATTTTGAGCAGTATGTTGCTGGTCTTAGCAACACTGTACTGAATAGAAGTTGAAGGATTGAACGGATTTGGATAATTCTGCTTCAGCTCAAATTTATTCGGTATCTCTGATGAAATCTGTTCAATGCCGATAACAGCCGTTCCGCCGCTTATCCTATAGCGTTTATACCACTCCTGGACATACAAATTAGCAATCCTGGGACTATACACCATCAACATATTTTCATCATTTGTAGTGTTTGCAGCGCCTGAGTAGTTATATGAACCTGTTTCAACAACAGGATTGCTTGAAGAATTGAACGGGTCAATTATCATGTACTTGTGATGTAAAATACCCGGTTCAATTGCGTCTATTATAACATCTGCAGGAGGATTCCACGCAAAAGGTCCGAAACCTTTCATTTCTCTGAATACGCCCCCTGATGTATCTGTATCAAACACGCCTCTTACATTCCTGGTACCGGGCTGGTGGAGTGATTTCATCCTGTTTGCAATATTAAAATCAGTGAATACATAAATATTAATTAAACAATCGTAGTTAAAGTTATTTGTTACCAGATTCTGCAATTGTAATGTACCGTTATCTCCCGGTGTGAAATAACTTTCTACCGGTGTGCCGTTTAAATTAAGTTTATGCGGAGTGTTATCTGTTTTATTTGCTCCGAATTTAGAACGTGATACTATCGGAAGATCCGTTGCCGAACCCCACATCTCCTCGAATTCACGTGTGTAAACTGCTGCAAGTGTTCTATCCTGAATTTCAATTACATTATTTGCGTCATCAAACATCTGGTTGTTGGTAATATTCGTTGAACCTGTCCATACCCAGCAATTTGTGTGTGATGTGTTATATCTGTAATCAAACACAAAGAATTTATTATGCATAAGACCACTTGAAATTGTGCGTTGGATTATCGGTATTCCTGCAGCAGTGATATCATTAACTAAAGATTGCGGGATTCTGGAGTCATAAACAAATCTTATCTTAACTCCCCGTACTTTTGCGCTAATAAGCGCATCCCTTATTTGTGTAAGATCATTAAAACTGTATAACGCCATATCAATTGAAAACTGCGCGGCATTAATCCTTTGCAGAAGCTTTGTCTGGAAGTTTACATTCCCTTGAGCTATTTCACCGGAATTAAGCGTTGTATCAACCGAACGGTTAAAATATACGTTGATTGCGCCTGTTGAATTTGACTGCGTGCAAAAATACTGCAATGGACTTGTTGTTGTGCCATTGCCATCAGTTGAGCTTACATTGTAGTAATATATCCTGCCTGCCTGCAGACCGGATACTGCTACTGTATGTGTAGTAACATTTGACGCATTTGAAACGGAATCAGTGTAAGCTATTACCTGGTAGTTTGAATCAGCCAACTGCCACCGAACTTTTGAATTTGATGACGTTGATGACTGCCAGTTTACAGTAAGACCTGTTGGAGTTATGTTGGTGTAATTTATTAAGCTCAGTAACGGACCCGAGCCGCCAGGTAAAGTAAAATCACTCAATGAACGGGGCAATATCTGGTAACCTGATGTGTAAGGAGGTGATGAATCAAACTGGCTGACAAGAGCTACAACATCAAATGGGAATGGCGGAACGGGTGAATTAGCAATGTTGGTTGAACTGTATATCCTTATTTCAACAGAATCATTTCCAACTAATATTCTAAAATTTGAACCTGAACCTGAAGTTGCCCATGTTGTGACATTTGCGCCGGATGTACTGTGAACAGCAGTTACACCGTTTATTTTTATCAATTGTGCTTCATATGTTTCACCATTTACTCTAACATTACCGCATGTTACTATTCTTGGAGTATATGGTCTGTTTGTTGCAAGTATTGTTGAGCTGTTTACAGGAGTGAACTCTGTAAGTCCGTTGAATTGTGTTACAACCCCCGTAACCTCTACGCTATCTTTATCATTTGTATTTGTCCAGA
Source organism: Ignavibacteria bacterium (assembly GCA_031430615.1). Classification (GTDB taxonomy): domain Bacteria; phylum Bacteroidota; class Ignavibacteria; order Tepidaquicellales; family OLB5; genus OLB5. Next base: position 9,421 of record JANPBV010000404.1, read on the forward strand.
ATGTTGCATCGTAACCTATCATCCCGCCTGTTGGGTCCTGGAAATAAACCAGGGGAGTGGCAAGTTCCTGTGACATAGTTATAACACCTCTTACAGTAACTGTTTGCCCAAGAAGCAGGGGAACGCCATTAGCATCCTGCCTTCTTACGGAATCAATTGGTATGACCTGAGAGTAAATGCTTATACTCATTAATAGAAGTAAAATTAATTTTTTCATATGAAACTTTATTTAAATTTTAATTATTATCTGTAGAAAGAATAAATCTCAGTATTCGGTTGTTGCCAGTATCGCAAATGTACAGTGTCTTATTGAAGAAGGCTACACCAAGTGGATTTGAGAATTGGGAGGGTGAGACACCTACACCGCCGAATGATTCTGACTTTAATTTGCCAAGAGAGTTGAATTTATAGAGAGAATCTTTGTAGGAATCAATTACATAAATATTATTGAACTGGTCAAGTGTAATATCAGCGGGTTCTGAAAGCAAACCGTATCTTAAAAGGTCAACCCCTGATGATGGGGTGAATTTTGCAGTGTAAATTTCATCAACATCATCGTAAACGCACCATTGAATCTTAAAAGCAGCATTGGATGATTTCTGAATATAAATAAGATCTGTATTATTGTATGTGAATGTTGAAATTCCCGAAATCTGCTGCAATGATAACAATCCCTGCCCTTCTACTTCAAATCCCGAAAGCCTCTCGGGAACAGGATTAGTATTATCAAACCTGTTAATTCTGAAAATAGCATTATCAGGGTCAATCAGACTTGAATTGTTATTACCTGAGCGTGTTACTAAGTAATAATTATCCTGAAATGTAGATATTCCCGTGAAGTTACCATGATCACCCGGTATTGGCGTTGGCTGGTTTGAACGGAATGCTATTGTTGGTGTAACACCGCTCAACGTGCCGCCATTTGGCTGAAGCTTGAAGCGGAATACAACATCAACGGTATCAAGCGTGTTTGGGGGAATTGTATCAATAACTGATGCAATTACCAATAAATCAAAATTTCTATCCTGTGTTATTTTTTTGGGTCTTAAAATAAAATTTGAATAACTAACCACTGTGCCTGCAAGGTTTAACTGTGCTATCCTGTCATTATTTTTATCAGCAACATATATCTGCTGGTCATATCCAAAATGTATATCAACCGGTTCGTTAAATCCTGTGATAATTGGAGTAATTGGAATATATGTAGTATCACCAATTGTCCCCGGGTCAATGTTTATCGGAAAATCGCTAAGTTTAACATTATCATCATCAGCGCATGCATAAAATAACACCGCTGAAAATAAAATAATTATTGTTTGGTTAAAATATTTTTTATATTTAATTAAGTATTCCAAGTTTTGTTTTTTGTTCTTTTACTTTTTTGCTTCTGTACAGACGTCCCGCTGGGACGTCTCAATTAAAGCTTATTTGCTATTGACAGTTCACATTTGAAGCCTGCCTTGCTTCGAAAGGTTTCACGTTTTAAATGCTTTTGTCAGGTTCTCCCCGAATGGGCACTTTGTGCAAACCTGACAATTAAAAACTTATATAATGTCAGATCTGAGGATCTGACACAAGCAGTAAATTGCCACGACCTTTAGGTCGTGGATAAATTAGCCTTTAATTTCGGCTTTAGCCGCTAATAGTTTTTTAATGGGGGCTAAAGCCCCATCTCTTTCGA
>JANPBV010000405.1:0-2386 GCA_031430615.1 Ignavibacteria bacterium
GGCGAGCGCGTCATCCCCGCCGGCGACGCGAACAACCCCTACGGCCAATGGTGGATTAATCTGGGAAGCTTGCTCAAATATTCGTTTAACTTTTTCCAGAAAATCTATCTGCACCAAGCCGTTATGTTTTTCGGGATGCGCTAAACCGTGTTTCTTCAAAGCTTCCAGTCCTTTTGGAGTTATCATATCTGTATTCCATGGAACCTCGAAAGTAGTAGTAACTTCTATACCAGAAACTTCAAGTTTTTCTATGCGCTCCTTAACTAGAGTTTCCATGTACTTTAATGCAGGACAACCGGAAAATGTTGGTGTTAATGTAACTGATACAAAATTATCATCATTAATCTTAACATCAGTCACAATACCCAGATCAACTAAAGAAATAGTAGGTATCTCAGGATCCTTAACCTCTTCCAGCGCGCTTAGAATATCTTCTTTCGTTATTTTAGTCAGTGTACTCAATTTATTTCTTTTGTTTTTGATTCATTACGTTTCACGTGATCACCATTCCGCTTTAGGATCAAGCCTGAAAACCTCACCCATCTCGTCAAGCAATGGCTGTAAATATTCAGTGTGATATCCATATCTCCCGCCATACACAGGCTGCCATGATGCTTTATCCGGAATTACAAGTGTCGCGCTCACAAGAATTGGTGAAATCTCTTCTATCCACTTATCCTGTAAAACTTTTTCACCTTCAAATACACCAAGCTCTTTTAAAGTTGATGCATATTCTGATTCTTCAAATATCCCAAGCGCTAAATTAAATGTCGCGTTTAATGTTGATTGTATTCTTGCATGGCTTTCTTCATTTGCCTGCCCGAGTTGTTTTATCCATGTACCCGCGTGCATTACATGATATTTTACTTCACCTCGGTATTTTTTTGCAAGTTGTGCTAATGGCTCTAGTGTCGATCCTGAAAGCATATCAAACCTGATGCGCTCAGCATGATTGAACAGGAAATTACGCATTAAACTGAAGTCATATTCGCCTATAGGTAATTCTGTGATATGTGAGCTTTTAAAATCAGCAGCATTTCTTGTGAATGCAATTGTATCAGGTTCAGCCTCACCAAGTGTATGAAGTATCTTATATATGTGCTGTGACTGACCTATTTTATCCTGTGCTATTGATGAGAATGCAATATCTTCTTCTACCATCGGACCCAGTCCAGTCCATTCGCTGTTCCTGTGTCCGATAATCAGCTGGTCATCTGCTATCTTGTATAAAAATTCCTTTATCGCCTTAAGTTCGTTATCATTATATTGCATCGCTATATGATCTCCTTTTTCTTTCTTCTGTCGTCTTTCCTGTCTTTGATGCCATGCTCCTGCTGGTATTTCCTTATTCTATCCATACAATAATAATCACTTGCTTCACGGTAAGTCTTCTCAGGGGTAGTATCAAAAATATCCTGGTCTTCATAATTTGATGCTGTTACTGCTGAGCTTTTTACAACCCACAGGTTTGATGTCTGCCTTCTCCTGCCGAATGCTTCTTTAGCCATTATCAAAGCAAGCTCCGGATTTGCCGAATGTACTATTCCAACATGTACATGCTGATCGCCTCGCTTTTTCTGATGAAAAACCTCATAGGTTTCCCACTCTTCCTGCTGGTTTAGTATTTCTTTGCCGTCATCGTTAGCCGGTAAATCTAATCTGTTAACTCTGGGGTCAATTGATTTCATAGCTTTTTCCTTATGCCAGTGGTATTGTGTATTTACTTTCATTTCTCAACAAGGCTCGCCTAACCCAGGCGCCTTTTTCTTCAGCCCACCTTCTTACCTGAAGGCGTTCTTTGTTGCAGGGTCCATCTCCGTTGATAACACGTTTGAAATCTTCCCAGTCAGGCTCTGTATAATCCCATTTTCCGGTTGCTTCGTTCTTCTTTAAAAGCGGGTCGGGTATTGTCAGACCCAGATCCCAAATCTTGGGAACATATTCATCCAAAAAGCGGTAACGCATATCATCGTTTGATGCCATTTTAACTTTCCACTTCATCAGCACTTCTGTATGCTGGGAGACTTTATCCGGCGGTCCATGGAAATGCATAATAGGTGTCCACCACCTGTTCAATGCCTCCTGTACCATTTCACGCTGCTGTGGAGTACCTGTTGCAAGATATACTACATTATCATGTCCATATTTTAAATGGAAAGACTCCTCACTGCAAATTCTTTCCAAAGCGCGGCAATATGGACCGTATGAGCCTTTTGAATTGGTTACCTGGTTAATTATTGCGCCTGCATCTATAAGCCATGCTATAATTGCAGTATCAGCCCATGTTACTGCCGGATAATTAAATACATTTGAATATTTTGATTTAACGGTTATAAGATCATTGATCATATCTTCTCTTGGTTTACCGAGTGTTTCAGCGGCACTG
>JANPBV010000406.1:0-5338 GCA_031430615.1 Ignavibacteria bacterium
GACAGGCGCGTATAATTTCTGGAAGAATAATAATTTTGTCATAAATGATACTATAAACGATATCGTTCAAACTCATTGGCTGATATATTCTTACACTCAAGCTTTGCGCCAATTGAGCTTTCCTCGAGAGCCGCAGTTTGAACTATATCGTTTATGGTATCATTTATGACAAATTTATTATTCTTCCAGAAATTGTAAGCGCCTGTCATCTTATCGAACATGAACGTTTGTTTAAACCTGCCCGGATTACCGATAAGTATCATTTTTTTTGTTGTATCATGCGGGGTTTTTATCAGGTTATCAACATTTATTTTAGCTTTATCGTATGATGTATGCCAGTCATTTACTACCTGGGCAGACCAGTAACCCCAGAACACGAGCGCAATGAAAAAACAAACCTTGAGTACACCCTTTTTGAGTTTAAAACTAAGCTTCTTCTGTTGATTGTAAAGATATAGAACGTAAATTGTAAGTATTACAAATGGCAGCAAAATCATTTGAGGACGGATATAACCAACAATTGCATATGGAGTAATAAGAATAAAAAATAATGCAGTCAAATGACCGATCATTCTGTATACATCAGCCCTAAGCGCTGTCCATATTAAATAGAATCCCGCGCCATACAAAATAAAAAGATATAATATGATGATTTTGTTATCATTTCTGAGCTGATAGTTCAGTGAAATAAAGTCGAGAGGGATTGAAAGGGCTATAAGTGCCCTCGCATATACTCCGGGAGCATTAGCTAGCGGATTTGCCTGATATAATGTAGCAACTTCAATGATATTATTACCAAGTATTACGACCCTGAATGCGAAATACACAATCAGAATAACAGCTAATGTTATTATCAGATATAATGATTTTTTCAATCCTTCTTTGCCATACCTGAAATATGCAAGCAGCAAAACAACAGCAGGAAGCGTTATAGCAAGCTCTTTGGTTAATAAAGCTAAAATAAAAGTAACAATAGAAAGGATGAAGAACATTTTTTTCTTAGTATCGCTGTATAAGAGAAACAATAGTACCGTTGTGACATAAAAAAAACAGCAAATAAGATCAACCCTGGCAACCATCCAGCAAATATTGTTGATGTTGTTTGGGAATAATAGTATAGCAATTGAAGCAACAAGTGAAACGGATGAACGTTTTGTGAGATAATATACGGTTAAACCTGATATAAAGGCTATAAAGAATAATAACATCAGGTTTTGGAGCCTGAAAAAGACAAAATTATCATTTGCAAAACCAAACAATTTACTTAAAGTTACACTTTTTTCAATGGATAAATAACACACCGGTCTGATATGCAGGGCGCTTGAAAATGGCAATTGACCGGTAAATTTTTCTAACAGTGTGGAGTTTACGGCGTCATAAGTATTAAGATAATCATCTGATAAAAAACCAATGCTGAAATAACCCAATATATACATTAAAACTGTATACACTGCATACAGACCTAGAGAGTAATATATGAATTTCCTGGACTCTGACAAATTTATTTATTTAATGAAGTTAACTCTTTTTTGTAATATCCCGTACTTTCAAAAAGGCTTTTTATTCTATACTTTAAATGTGAATTTATAAACTTAAAGAAATATTTATCAGGTAAAAATGTAGTAAAATATGCAGCCAAATTCTTCATTGAAAATGAATTTTTGAAATATCCTCTTGAATCAGCCCTTTCGCCATAGAAATAATTCAGCCAGGCGGCAACCGAAGCCCAGTAGAAATGGTCTCCCTTCGATTTCGAATCAACCATCTTCCTGAATGCATTGGTATACAGCATATTGTATAGATTATCTCTCGTACCCCTCAGTGTCCTTGAATCATCTCTGACCCTTGTATAGACTAAAAATTCCGGCATATTTGCAAATGTTACATAATCCCGCAGTTTGTACATTAAGTCGTAATCTTCATTGCTGTTAAGTGACTCGTTATAACTGAACTTTGTGAAAATGCTTTTTCTGCATATCATTGCTGATTGGTTGATAGGATTATGAATATCGAGGTAGTTATAAATTTCGTTATGATATAACGGTTCTTTAAGAAGGAACAGAATTTTATCCTTATCTTTGAAATAAATTGACCTTGAAGAGACTACATCACATTCAGCGTTTTCTTCAATAAAATCTATTTGTTTTTCAAGCCTATTGGGTGTATTAATATCATCAGCATCCAGTCTTGCTATCCACTCAGAGCTGCATAAAGTAACACCGTAATTCAGCGCCGCAGATGTTCCTTTATTTTCAGTCTTTTGGTAATTAATACGGCTATCTTTAAATGCTGATACTATTTCTGAGGTATTATCTGTTGAGCCGTCATCAATTATAATTAGCTCAAACTCTTTAAAGGTCTGACACAATATACTGCCAATAGCGGATTTAATATACTCACCACAATTATATGCTGGCATTAAAACGGATATTTGACTTATCTTACCCGGCATTTTTCGTATAAAGAAATATGTTTTTCTATCATTACTGGAATTGAAAATTCTTTGGAGATAAAATTATAGAAGTTTGTTGCTAAATGTGAATAAGCATCGTAATCAGAAATTGTTTTCCCAAGTATATCGCTTAATTTATCTGAGCTGTGTTCAGTATATATCAGAGAATTTACTTCATGTTTCAAGACATCTTCTGCTCCTTTGAAATCAGAGCTTATTACAAGTGTATTTGTTGCTCCTGCTTCGGTGATAATTGCCGGGAATCCCTCGGAATCAGACCATGACGGATTAACCAGTATATGCGTTTTTGATAAGAATGCATATATATCAACTATCCTTCCGGTAAAGTTTATTTTTGAACCAAGCGTGCGGTTTAGCTCAGCTAATTCTTCATCAAGCCCACCTTCACCGGCTAAGTAAAAATCTGCTTTAGCTAATACATCAGGGGAGAGTTTATTTACAGCGTGAATATATATATCCAATCCTTTTTCTTTAACAAATCTTGAAGCAGCTAAAACTTTAATTTTTTCATTTACAGGTTTGTTAGTTAATCCATTGTTAATCGGAATCCCGCACCTGATAAAAAAAATATTTTCCTGCTTTGCAATTTTATCATTTATCAAATGATGGTATATATGTTCATTAATTGCTACATATTTATCAGCGTTAAAATGTTTTAGTCTTCCAGAATCATGCAGTAACCCATGATTTGTCTGAACTGTTGTTTTGCCTGTCAGCTTTGATGCACGTTTCCCTATAGCAGCCCCAAAATGTGAGTGAGAATGAATAACATCAATTTCATTCTCTCTGATAAATTTTACAAGGTAGTTTATTGATGAAATAAATCCCGAAAAACTGCGGTTTAGGTGCAGGAATCTCTCATCTGAAATTATTGTGACATTTAAATCACTGAACCGGTTTATAAAGTTACCGCCTCCGCAAATTATCCATAGCTTAACTTTACCTGATTCAGCAAGGCCTTTAGTTAAATGCATTATGTGATTTGTCACACCACATGAATACTTTAACTCATTTACTATCAGCAGGATATTCATTTTACCATTCCGTTATAAACTGTATCGTACATTTCGTAAACATTTTGCCATGTTAAGTTCTTCATTGATAATGCCGAAGAATTTGATATATCAACCCGCTTATTTAGCGGCATATTTAAAATTTCGTTTAGTATCTTAAGCAGGTCTGTTCTTAAATGATGGTCAAAAGTAAATCCGTTTACTCCATACTCTATAAACCTGCTAATGCCTGTTTCGGTAGTAATTACGGGAATTAGCCCTGATGCCATTGCTTCTGCCGTAGAGATTGAAAATGTATCGTAACCGTTCAATGATAAAAAAATATCTTTATCCCTGTAGAATTCTGTCAGCTCACTTCTACTCATTGTTCCGACTGTTATGAAATTAATTTTACTGTTCTCGGTCAGTTTTAGTTCTGTATTTGTTACTATATATACATCTAACTGCAGGTCTGCTGTGGTGAGAGTATCAAACAACAGCTTTATCCCGCTCGAGTTAAGTATGTTCTTGTGATGTATAACAGCTTTTAGCCTGTTTGCTGTTTCTGTTATATTTTTTACGTTAAAAAATACATCATCAATACCATTTGGCAGAATAACAGCGTTTTCTTCTTCAAATCTGTAATATTTCTCAGCAATATTAAGCGTATTTACGGAGGGGAATATAACTCTATCGGAATATTTCAAAAAGATCCTTTCAGAAAACTTATCTTTTAATCTATAAGCTCCCGGAACATACTTCAATACTTTATTTTCGTATTGAATAACACCATGCGAATTATAAATTATTTTGACTCTGTATATAAGCCTGTATAAATAAAATATTAATGCAAATCTTTCAAAAGTTATTAAGTGGATTATCTCAGGTTTAATCCTCCTGAGCTCCGGTATTATCCTGAATAACCCAAGTGTCAAAATTTTTCCATCTTCAACTATATCTTCATTCCTGCCGAATAATTTTTTCATCAATGAAAATTTTCTGCCGTCAAAAAAATACTGAATAAATACAGAAGGTTCCCTCAAACAACGCTCTTGGAAAATACATTTTGCCGTCAGTTCAGGTCCTGAGAGTATTTCACTCTCGGAATATCTGCCTGCATAAACAATCTTAAATTTATTTTCTTTTTTGCTCAACGGCATCAACTAATTTTATAAGCCCAAGCCTGTGCTTAAGAATATTCTTGAGCCTGAAATACTTCCCGTACTTTTTAGTATACCTTATCTTTTCAGAAGATAGTAGCACAACGCTGAATTCCCTTAAGGTCAAATCGTAAAATGTTCTTATCTTATGATATTTATATTTTGTGAAATCGTTATTATACCAAATGCTCTTGTGTTCTTCATATGGATTCTCAGGTGTGCCTTCCTGCTGCCAATGTTTTCCTATCGGGATGTTGATAAGTACAAATTTCCCCTTTTTTAAAGCAAGTTCTATCAGCTTTTCACCTTCATCTTTTGCAAAATGCTCAATAATATCACCGAAATTTATCAGGTCATACACTTTATGAGTATCACTTAGGTAATCTAACGCATTTATTAAATGTATTTCATCATAGAAGTATTTATGATAATCCTTTATGTAATCCGGAAATATCTCAACGCCATCAATTACTCTCTGCCATTTGCCATTATACCTGCCCGAATCCCAAATCTCAAGGAATTCTCTGAACAATATCCCCCAACGCCCGAAACCAACACCCACATCTAATATAGTATGCGGGTCAAGCTTACGGATAAGCTCGATATTATATGATATATTTTGCCAGTTAGAGGTCCCCACAGTTATGCACCCCTTGATCTTAGTTCAGCAAATATCTTTTTCATATATATCCATTCAATTATCAAAATAAAAT
>JANPBV010000407.1:0-5046 GCA_031430615.1 Ignavibacteria bacterium
CAGAAAGATTTTCTTCGCCCATTATCTTTAATGACTCGCCATAAAACGCTCTTGCTACCCTGTTAACAATGAATGCCGGTGTATCTTTGCATAGCACTGGTGCTTTACCAAGCTTTTTACATAACTCAACTACTGCTTCTACAGTATCATCACTTGTGAACTCACCTTTTATGACTTCAACCAGCTTCATAATATTTGCAGGATTGAAGAAATGCATTCCTATAACCCTGCCCGGGTTATTTTTCACAGCAGTTGATATTGATGTTATTGAAAATGAAGATGTATTGGTCGCAAGTATAGCTTTGGGTTTCGAAATTTCATCCAGCTTTTTATAAAGCTCTTTTTTAAGATCTATATCTTCAATTGCAGCTTCGATTATAATATCGCAATCACTTAAATCAGCCAGCTCATTTGCAATATTTAAATTACTTTCAGCACTGGTTCTTTTGGAAGAATCTATCTTCGCTTTTTCTTCAAGCTTGGCGTAACCTTTAAAGATGTTAGATTTAGCTTTATCCAGAGCTTCAGGGTATATGTCATACAGCATGGTAAAAAAACCGTTCATAGCAGATGCTGCTGCTATCCCGCTTCCCATTGTTCCTGCGCCTATTATCCCGATTTTTTTTATCATACTTTTTTTGTCATTCCGCCACGCCTTTAGGAACTTGGTTCGAAATCTCGTTTTAAACAAAATAGATGCTGAAACAACATAAAGTCAAGAGTTCAGCATGACAACCGTGTTAGATGTATTATTTAAATAAAACTTCCTTACCTGCTTTGGCTGATTCATACACAGCACCAACAATTTTCATTCTGTCAAGCGCTTCAGAGCCATCGGAAAGTGATGGTTTGCCTTTCAATACTGAATTTACGAAATTGTTAAGCTCATATTCATAAGTACGCTTGAAAAGATTTGTTGGTTTTTCGATCTTAACAGGTGTAACATTTACAAGTGTATCATTCATGTTTTTAAATATGCGCAATGGGTTAATGCTTGTGCTTCCTTCCCTGCCGTATACATTACAATAGAACATATCACTTGCCCTGTGCAGGGTCCAGCTTGTTTCAATTGAGATAGTTGAACCATTTTCACACCTTATCAAAACAAATGATGAATCTTCAACATCTTTAAATGAATGATTGTAATTAACCGCTGATACACTTTTTATTTTGGGAAATTTCATCATCCATAAAGCTATATCAAGTATTACTATGCCAAGATCCATAAACACACCGCCGCCTGATTCAGTCTTTTTAACTGACCATTTCTCGGCAGTACTTCTTTTTTTCAGGTAACCCGTCTTAATATAAAATACATCGCCAATTTCGCCTGCTGAAACAAAACTTTCCTGCATCATTACTTCCGGGCGGAAACGGTTATTCATACCAACCATTAAAAGCTTTTTGGCTTTCTTAGCCGCATCAACAATAGCGCTGGCTTCTTCATAGTTTCTGGAAAGCGGTTTTTCTACAAGAACATTCAGTCCTTTTTGCAGGCCTTTAATAGCCTGCTCCTTATGTAAGGAGTTTGGTGAAGTTACAACCAGGCAATCAGCATCAACTGAAGCAAGCATTTCATCAAGTGAAGTAAAAGCATTCTTAACATTATATTTTTCGGCTATGGTCTTTGCTTTAGAGCGGTCAATATCGCATACACCCGCAATTTCAACGTTATCCATTTTTGATAAGATAGGAAGATGCGCTACCTGGGCTATGCCTCCTAATCCTGTTATTAATATCCTGGTTTTTTCCATTTGAGTAATAAGTAATTTCTTAAGAAAGTGTTAATAAAATATTATAGTCTTATGTTGTTGGTGAACGTAAATTCCTTCGGCCACGTCAAAGCCGGGCAGGCAACACCAACAAATGGGTTGGGTTGTCAGAAATAAGAATATTTGGAAAATTTTAATGCAGAAAATAAAAAAGGTCAAGTATCCCGGATCACACAATCTTTTGCTTACCGTTGCTTTCTTTCGAACCTGGCGGAGTTAGGCAAAAAACTGTTGCCCGGGACTTGACCATTTTAAAATCTTAAATTGGCTTAACTTTAATTGTCTTCTTTTTAAACAATCTCTTTATGTTTAAGCTATCCCTAAAAACCAAATACACACCTGCTGAACCTAAAATAATATTCGCTACCCACATGCTTAAGAAGGGACTTAAAAGCTCTCTATCAGCCAGCTTTTCGCCGCCAATTAAACATGCCCAATATAATAAAAAAAATCCTAAACTCATACCTGCTGCCACACCAAAACCACCCTTGCGGGTTATCATTCCAAGCGGCGCGCCAATTAGAACAAACACAACACAGGCAAAGGGTATTGAATACTTCTTGTAAATTTCAACCAGGTACATATCCATTTGCTTCTGGTTAGCCTGCTCCACCTGCTTTTGGGTCATGTACTTTGATTTTAAACCTTTGTACCTATTCAGCAAAGATTGAACCTTCAGGATATTAAAACTCTTTCCTGCACTATCAAGTTTTGTTGTATCAAAATCTAATCTTGTAAATTCAACCGTCAGGTTTTGTACCTGCAATGCGGAATTTATTTTATCAGTACTGAAACTCCTTGAAATATTATTTACAATACTTCTCATCGAGTCCGCGCTTAGCTCCCTATCACCTCTTGAAAACGCATTCTCATCACTGTTGCTGAAACCGAAACCTATAGCATCAATTGTTACAATATGTTTTACAAAACTAATCTTTCTATATGATGCATTTGGGTTCTTCTTATCTATCTGGTGAATTTCTCCGTTATCAAGATCAAGCATTATTTTGCTGTAATCCTTAGAGAAATTTATCTGCCCGCTATCAGCCGTTAGAGTATTTGAATAAACCGGGTTTGAATTATCTATGATAAAAACACCTTCAATCTTGTTTGAATTTTCAAATGTCTTCCTGACAAGCAGATTATACCCGCTGATATCATCAGAAAACCTTCCCGCTTCGAGAACAAATGTCGGGCGTGTCCGCTGAATATCGGTCATAAGCACCCTTGTTCTGTGATTAGCTTCGGGGAGTACTTTATTGTTGAAATAAATAAACCCGTAGCAAAGAATCCCTGAAAAAAGCAGAACAGGCAAAATGAGCCTGAAAGGACTAAGTCCGGATGCGCGCATTATAGTTGTTTCATTAGATGATGACAAAGAACCAAAAGCCATTAGCGTTGCGATTAAAACTGCCATGGGACCCGCTAAGGTCACCATCCATGCTAAATTGAGGGTTATGAGCTGAGTAATTATCCACCAGCTTAAACCCTTACCCACCAGGTTATCTATGTACTTATAAATAAACTGGAACGTAAAAACAAAAATAACAATAAAAAAAGATATTATAAATGGCGCAAAATGTGCCTTTAATATGTACCGGTATATTAGCAATTAGATACTATTGTTTGTTAAAATTTCAATACATTTTAACAAAGATATGTAATTATAAGTTTTAACTGAATGCCAAAAAACCGGAACACTTTATCTCAAAAAATATAATATTAAGACGTCCCAGCGGGACGTCTCTACAGGATAATAGTATGTAGAGACGACTCGGTACGACTGGCTTAGACAGTTGAAACGTCTCTTTTAAAACAACTGGTGAATCTATTTAATAATTTTAATGCTTATTTAGATGGTGGCAGAACAACTTCATCAATTACGTGAACTATTCCATTGGTTGCTTTAATTGATGCTAAAATTTTACCTTTATCAATTGAAATAACACCATCTTTTTTAGTAATTGTTGCATTTGCGCCATCAACCATGTTTATTATCTGCCCGTCTTTAAGCATATCGGTTGTATAAACAGCAACTGCTACGTGGTGCTGAAGAATATCAGCCAATTTCTGTTTATTTTCAGGTTTAAGCAGGTCGTCAAGAGTGCCTGCAGGCAGTTTATCAAATGCCGCGTTTGTTGGGGCAAATACTGTAAAGGGTCCTGCGTTTGAAAGTACATCAATTAGCTCAGCAGCCTGTAATGCTTTTACCAATGTTGTGTGATCTTTGGAACCGGCAGCAATTTTCACAACATCCTTTTCTGAAACATCATCTTTTACGTTTGATTGACCACCGAGTGTTTGGGTGGTATTATCACTTTTTTTGTCAGTGGTTTTGTTTGTGGTATCAGTTTTATTGCAGCCAAGTATAAATGAAAATAATACTATCAAAATTAATGTAAATTTGTCCATTTATTTCCTCCTGAAATATTAAAATTTATGAAAAAATCTATTTTGACAATTTAAATATAGGGGTTAACAATTGGGAATACTTTGACTTAAGTCAAGTTTTTATAATAAAAAAAGCCGCCAAAATGACAGCTTATGTAAGATATTTTCAGTATTCATGGGATTGCTTACTGCAGTGGCAGTCAGGCTTCACTACGTTCCTCGCAAAAGTGGAGTACTATTTCAACACTCCAAGTTTTTCACCCACTTTTTTAAAAGCTGCAATCGCCATATCCAAATGTTCTTTTGTGTGGGCGGCTGATACCTGTACTCTAATTCTAGCCTGACCCTTTGGTACAACAGGATAGTAGAAGCCAATTACATATATACCTTCATCAAGAAGCTTTGTCGCAAAATCCTGTGAGAGTTTTGCGTCATAAAGCATCACTGGTACTATGGGGTGAGTCCCCTCTTTGATATCAAAGCCAAGCTTACCCATTTCCCCGCGGAAGTATTTTGTATTATCTTCAAGCTTATCACGCAGCTCGGTTGTTGATGATAGCAGATCAAATACTGCAATTGATGCCCCAACTATCGCAGGCGCAAGTGAATTTGAAAAGAGGTATGGGCGTGAACGCTGGCGAAGCATTTCGATAATTTCTTTTTTACCTGTTGTGTAACCGCCCATTGCTCCGCCAAGTGCCTTACCAAGAGTACCGGTAATTATATCAATTTCACCAAGTACACCGCAATAATCTGCAGCGCCTCTGCCGCGTTTACCCATAAATCCTGCAGCATGGCATTCATCAACCATGGTGAGGGCATCAAATTCCTTAGCAAGTTTTACAATTTCATCAATCTTCGCAATGTAACCATCCATTGAAAA
>JANPBV010000408.1:0-3851 GCA_031430615.1 Ignavibacteria bacterium
TTTATCTTCACCTAGAACCTGATTTTTGAATTTAAACAGTTCTTTCCTCAGAGAATAAATGAGTATTGATGAGCCGCTGCCTATTATTGCTCCGGCTAACAGGTCACTTGGATAGTGCATTCCAAAATAGGGTCTGCCATATGATATTGTCAGTGCCCAGGCGAACATTGGAAGATATACCACGGGTTCTTTAGGGTAGCGTAATGCGAACATCGTCGCCATGGAAAATGATGTGCTTGCATGTCCGGAGGGAAATGAATAAATATCAAGTATAGGAGCGCCTTTAGAATGCACGTTTTGAAGTGCATGGAGCGGTCTTCTCCTTTTGACAATGAATTTTGTGGCGAATGTTACAACAAAATTTGTTATTTCAGAAGTAAAAAGAAGGAATGCTGAATTTTCGTCATATGTATTTCTTTTTATCCTGCTGTAAATGAAAAGCGAAGGCGGTACAATTAGTGATACAGGAAGCATTGAATTATCGAAGGTATTCAAAATATTCGTTTTCACTTTTGACCTTGAGTTATTAATCGAACGGAACATACGGACATCCATGTTGTCAGGGTCTGGAAGAAATATAGAATCACCGAGATCCCTATCTCTTAATTTTACATTTTTATGCGAATCTTCAGTCTTTGTTTTAAGGGAATCATACATCCTAAAATTGATCGTATCCTGGGAATACAGAACGATTGGCAAATAAAACAGAATAATTAAAAACTTTAAATTTATTGGCATTTTGAATGAGATCCTTCTTTCACTGCTAAAGCAGTTCGCTCAGGATGTTTTTTTCTTCTTCTTAGTATTACCTGATTTTTTGTTATCCTCAGGCAGTGGATATAGTTTTTTATACTGCTGCCAGTACCAGCTTATGTTATCAACATAGTTGTATGGTTCTTTCCAGTTTGCAAAAACGTTGTTTGGGGGTCTTGAGCCCCATACCAATTGGTGCAGTGAATCATTCCCGGGAGCAAGGAGCTTCATATATTCCTTTACAACATCCCAGTTCTTGTAATCTTCATTAAAATAATAAGCCATGCTCATAGCATCTTCAACGTGACCTGAACCTGCATTATATGAAGCAAGCGCGAACTTATACATATTAGTATCACCTGCGCCGTAGAATCTACCCACAAGCATTGCGTAGTAATATATTCCGGCTTTCAGGTTATTAACGGGTGAGCGGTGGTCTTCAAGTTTAAGTGTCTCTTCAAGCATCGAGCCTGTTCGCGGCATTATCTGCATAAAACCATATGCTCCCGCATGTGATACTGCATCTGAAGTAAACGCAGATTCCTGCCTTATCATTGCGAGTATCAATCGCCAGTCTAGATTGTAATATTTACATTCTTCAAGAATTACGTCACCGTATTGTTCAAGTATCTGGTCTGAGCCGCCTTTGTTGAACTTCCTGTTAGGGTTACGGATAATTTTAACTATGTTCTCGTAACGTGTAAGGGAGTCACTTTGACTTATAGTACTATCATTAATATTATATGAAAAAATATCGAATAAGTTCTGCCAGTTATAAAATGCGTTTTCTATGAAAATAGCATTCCCGTAACTGATATTTTTCATATAGTTCTCATTCTTATCGGCATCACCTGTTTCAAAAGGCGGAATAACAGCATCGGGATTGGAAGATTTGGTCTCAATTTTTTGAGAATTTCCAATATCCGAGAACTTAATTGTAACTGTCGCAATTACCACTAAGATCATTATTCCAACCAAAATAACGGGTATCCTGGCGAAATTTACTATTTTTAAGGACTTAAAGTTCACGTTCACACATTTTTTAATACAAATATTAGCACAATAGTTTCAATTTTAGTATTTTTTTATAGTTAATGAAATGCTATTATTTATTGAAAATTAACTATTTCTATTAAATATTTCTTGTAAAAACAGCCGTTTCAATTAAACTATTTGCAATTTATTTTGTCATATTATTGTAAAGTAGGGAATTTAAGCAGGCTGAAATCATAGAAATGAATGGTAAATAACATGATATCAATAATTTATAGAATGTTTAAGCTGTAACACCAGCCTGCGCTAAATGACGGGGAACATTGCGAATAAAAATAACGATCTTGAACTGGTACGCCGATTTAAAAGCGGTGATATTACCGGATTTAATGAGATAGTCCGTAAATATCAGCAGCAGGTTTACTGGGTTATCAGGAAAATGGTTCAGGATCACGATGAAGCAGATGATATTACACAGGAAGTATTTATCAAGGTTCATACAGCGCTTAAGGATTTCAGGGAAGAATCGAATTTATTTACATGGCTTTACAGAATAGCGACAAATTATTCTATTAACCACATAAGGAAAGTAAAAGTAAAGAATACGGTTAGTGTGGAAATAGTAGTTGAACAGATAGAATCACATGAGAAACTGGCAGATGAAGAAATTGATGACAGAACAAAACGCCGGATACTTGAAGAGGCAATTGAAACACTACCCGCGCAGCAAAGAGCGGTATTTAACATGAGATATTATGACCAGCTTCAATATGATGAAATTGCGGATATACTAGGTAAGTCAACAGGCGGGATAAAAGCGAATTACTTTCACGCGGTAAAAAAAATTGGGGAGTACGTTAAAGGAAAAATAGAATACTAATTTATACAGAAATGAATAACAAATTAAATACCGAAGAAATTAAGTTTATGATACCTGATTATATTTCAGGTATGCTTAACAACACGGAAAAAGCTAAGGTTGAAGAAGCAATAAGGGACTCGAAAGAAGTGAAGGAATTCTACAACGAAATGAAAGGTACTTTCGATTTTGTAAGTACTGTAAAGTTTGAAGAACCGGCGTCCCAATACTGGAATTCTTTACTTCCAAGAATTCACGACAAAATAGATAGCTGTGAGCAAAAAGGTTTTTCATGGGATAAAATTGCTTCAATGTGGAAGGTACTTGTGCCAATTGCAGCAATTATTCTTATTGCGCTGGTATATTATATGGTTAAGCCATCAAACACACAGCTTACCGAAGAAAAGAAAATTGAACAGATAAAGAAGGATACTTCAAAAGATGAAAATAACGGCAATAAGGAAAACATTAAGCAGGAAAAAGTAACCGAAGATAAGAAGACTGATGATATTGTTAAAGAACAGAATGATAATAATACAACTAAAAAGAATATGATAAGAAAGTATTCAGTTAAACCTGATAATGCGACTGCGAAAAACATCATTCCGGATAATGAACAGGTTAAAGAGATCCGGGACCCTGTAAAGGATGAACAGCTTGCATCTGAAATAGATGAAACCGCTATCTTTGCTGATGGTGAAGGCGCAGGATTTGATGAAGAAACAGAAAATGACTTAAAGAAATTAAATGATATCGAAAAAGAAACACTTTTACAGGAACTCGAAAATACTAATTTATAGAAATGATTAAATTATATTGATATGGGAAAAACATACAAAATATTAGCTCTCTTTATCCTCGTACTTGTGTTGTGTTCCAAACCGGCATTTGCGCAGGATGATTTCCGTGAGAAAATTCAGGAAATAAAGCTTGAGAAACTTACAAAAAAGCTTGAACTTGATGAAACTACCAGGAGTACATTCATTGAAAAATATAAAGCTTTCAGTAGTTCAATGAAGGAGCTTAATTTAAAAAGGGCAAAGACATATAAGTTAATGACAGAAAATATCGAGAGCGGAAACGGACTTGACACCATCGTTACAGCATTACTCAGTTACGAAGAGCAGATCAACCAGAACAGAGAAAATTTTGTAAGCGATATGAAATCTCTTCTAACAGCTCAGCAAATTGCCAAAATGATAGTATTTGAGAGAAAATTTAATAATGAGATCAAAAAGCTTCTTAA
>JANPBV010000409.1:0-1996 GCA_031430615.1 Ignavibacteria bacterium
ATAAGCGGAACGAGTGTCTCTTATTCTGTTAAATACTCGGGGAGAAAAGGCAAGAATGATATTGATGTTGATAAAACATGCGAATTCACTGAGCAGGAAATTACAAATATCCGCAAAACAATTGAAACTAAATCATTAAATGTTACTGATTCACTTTTCCAGGAAAATTCTAAAACCAAAAGTTTTGAAGTCTATACTAATATATCAATTGCCATCAGCATGGATGGGCAGGATTATAAAATCAGGATCAACGGTGATACTGCAGAGTTTAAAGACAGCCAGTTGTATAAAAATTCAATGTACTTTATTACTCTTTTGAGTAAAATGGCAAAGGATTGTTAGTAAAAATTCATATTGAAAATGAAAAAAGCCGCCCTGAGATTAATCGGGACTGCTTTTGTTAGTAGCGGGGGAAGGATTCGAACCTCCGACCTTCGGGTTATGAGCCCGACGAGCTACCAGCTGCTCCACCCCGCGATATTATCAACAAATATACCATTATAATAATAGTCCTTCAAGTTACGAAATTTTACCTAAATTTCTATTAATATTAGAAAATATTCGTGCCACGAATATAATATTCTAATTTGATAAATGGATCACTGAAAATAATAGTTTTCGATTTATCTTATTAAAAATTCGATTCGTGGCACGAGTATCTTTTGATCTTACTGGAATTAATAATTGGGCTTAATAACTTCATTTAATTTTAAGAAAAGCTTTGATAAATTAACACTTAAAATTTGATAATTTGAAGAAATCTACTGAAATAAGACAGGATTTTATTGACTTTTTTGATTCCAAAGGGCATAAAATTGTGCCATCAGCGCCGGTTGTACCGCAGGGTGACCCAACCTTGCTGTTTGTAAACGCCGGCATGAACCAGTTTAAAGATATATTCCTCGGTGTTACCCCCGCAAAGGATAAGCGCGTAGTAGATACCCAGAAATGCATTCGTGTGAGCGGTAAGCATAATGACTTGGAAGAGGTTGGACATGATGGTTATCACCATACATTTTTTGAAATGCTTGGCAACTGGTCATTTGGTGATTACTACAAAAAAGAAGCTATTGAGTGGGCTTGGGAAATTCTGACTAAAGTATGGAAGCTTGATAAAAAAAGACTTTGGGTAACTTACTACAGGGAAGACACCGAAACAAAAGAGCTATGGGAAACATTAACGGATATTGATCACTCGCATATTTTAAAGTTTGATGAAAAAGATAATTTCTGGGAAATGGGTGATACCGGTCCGTGCGGTCCATGCTCCGAAATTCACTATGACTTCACCCCAAACGGCTGCAAAGCCGGTGATGTAAACGCTGATAACCCTGATGTAATGGAAATATGGAACCTTGTTTTCATTCAGTATAACCGTGATTCAAACGGTCAGCTTGATGAGCTTCCGCAAAAGCATGTTGATACCGGTATGGGATTTGAGCGGATTGTCCGTGTGCTGCAAAATAAATCATCGAACTATCTGACAGATGTTTTCTTACCCCTGTTAAATGAGCTTATAAATATTACGTGTAAGGAATATTCAGGTATATATGAAGCGCCCATGAACGTTATCGCTGACCATGTAAGAACGTTGACATTTGCCATAGGTGATGGCGCAATACCCTCAAATGAGGGCAGGGGATACGTTTTAAGGCGTGTATTGAGGCGTGCAGCGCGTTATGGTCGTAATCTTGATATGAGGTCACCTTTTATTTATAAGCTTGTTGATACGCTTGTAGATACAATGGGGCATGTTTTCCCTGAGATCGTTGATAAGCGTGAGTTCATAAAGGAAGTCATACAAGGCGAGGAAGAAAGCTTTAATATTACGTTGGATAAGGGTCTTGCTTTATTTAATGAAGAAGTTGAAAGTATGAAAACCGCAGGTGCGAGTACCTTTAGCGGTGAGGTGGCATTTAAGCTGCATGATACATATGGTTTTCCCGTTGATTTGACCCAGCTTATGGCAAGAGAAATTAATTATGGTGTTGATATG
>JANPBV010000410.1:0-3226 GCA_031430615.1 Ignavibacteria bacterium
AGAAATTTTATGCTTTTACTATTCTCATCTTATAGAATGAACGCCATACAAAGTATAATGCAATTACAAAGAACACTCCGCCAACATATGGCGCAATTCCTCTGAATGACTCTGAAATTGCCATTTCCATTGCTAGTAAACCAAATAGTGTCGTAAATTTTATGATCGGGTTCAATGCTACTGAAGATGTATCTTTGAATGGATCACCAACTGTATCACCTATAATTGTCGCATCATGAAGCGGTGTATTCTTTTCCTTCAGGTCAACTTCAACTACTTTCTTCGCGTTATCCCATGCGCCGCCGGCATTTGCCATGAACATTGCCTGGAACAAACCAAATACCGCTATTGAAATTAAGAAGCTGATAAAGAATGCAACCGGTTCATTAGACTTACCCGGCGCTGAAAAGAATGCGAAAGCAAGCGTAAATGAAAATATACCCACAAAAATATTTAACATACCTGTTTGTGCATACTGTGTACATATCTTTACAACTTCTTTCGATTTTTCTGTTGATGCGCTCATACTTGCATCTTCATCAAGATTGATATTCTTTTTGATATACTCAACCGCCCTGTATGCTCCTGTTGTAACTGCCTGAGTTGAAGCGCCTGTGAACCAATAAACTATTGCTCCTCCGCAAATGAACCCTAATATAGAATATGGGTTAAGTATGCTTAGTATTGCCTCGGGCTGAATGCCAAGAGTATTTTTTATTACAAGGATAAGTGAAAATATCATTGTAGTAGCTCCAACAACCGCTGTTCCTATAAGAACCGGTTTAGCTGTTGCTTTAAATGTATTTCCCGCCCCATCATTTGCTTCGAGGTAATGTTTTGCTTTTTCAAAATCAGGTTTAAATCCAAAATCTCTTTCTATTTCCGCTGATATACCTTCGCGTGATTCAATTAGCGAAAGCTCATAAATTGACTGGGCATTATCGGTTACAGGTCCATAACTATCAACTGCAATTGTAACAGGTCCCATACCTAACATACCGAATGCTACCAAACCAAATGCAAATATTGAAGCATAGGCAGGTATCATTGAGCCCGGGATTGAAAGCGATGCTATGTATGCAATTGACATGAGGAAGAAAAATACCATCCCTATCCAGAATGCAGAGAAGTTTCCTGCAACTAATCCCGAGAGTATTGTTAACGAAGCTCCGCCTTCCCTTGAGGCAGTTACCACTTCATTTACATGCTTACTCTTTGGACTGGTGAAAATTTTTGTGAACTCAGGTATCAATGCCGCTCCAAGAGTTCCGCAGCTGATTATAATTGAAAGTATCAGCCATAGATTATCAGGTAAATGACCGATAAGGACTTTACTGATAACGAATGTTACAACCATTGATAAAATTGAAGTGATCCAAACAAGTGATGTTAAAGGTTTTTCAAAATCAATATCTTCATCTTTGCCGTATTTTGCTTTTGCCCAGATACCGTTTATATAGAACGAAGCAATTGATGTTAATATCATCAATATTCTCATTACAAAGATCCATGTTAAAAGCTCGGTCTGGAACATTACGTTTGGCACTGCAAGAACTATAAAACTGATAAGAGCTACGCCTGTTACTCCGTATGTTTCAAAACCATCTGCTGTGGGACCAACGGAATCACCTGCGTTATCACCGGTACAATCTGCAATTACGCCGGGGTTACGCGGGTCATCTTCTTTAATCTTGAAAACAATTTTCATAAGGTCGCTGCCTATATCCGCTATCTTTGTGAAGATACCGCCTGCTATTCTTAACGCTGATGCGCCGAGTGACTCACCTATAGCAAATCCGATAAAACTTGCTCCGGCGTATTCACGGGGCACATAGAGCAGAATAATTAACATCATAATAAGCTCAACGCAAATAAGCATTACACCTATACTCATACCTGCATCAAGAGGTATAGTAAGAAGTTTTATGGGTTTTCTCTCAAGTGATGCAAAAGCCATACGACTGTTTGCAAGTGTGTTCATCCTGATACCGAACTTTGCCACACCAAATGAACCTAAGATACCAATAACTGTCCACATTAAAATAAGCGCTACTCCGCCTGCCCCTGCATGTTGAATAAAACCAAAATAAAACCCTATGCATACAGCAATGAATACAAAAAGTATCGCAATAAACTTTCCCTGCTGGTTAAGATAGGTTTTACACGTTTCATAAATTATCTGGGCAACATCAAGCATTGACTGGTGCGCCTTTAATCTTTTTACTTTTAAGAATTGAATTATACCGAATAAGAGACCGAGCGCGCATACTCCAATACCTATCATAAGCATATTGTTCTGGTTCGCGCTTAATTCGGGAATTTTTAGATCGGCTTCGCTGGCAAAAGCTGTTACCGAGCTTAATAGAAATAACAAAGTACTTAGTATTATGTTTTTCTTCATATATTTATTTAGTTTGTAATATTTTCATTTTTTATTGCCTTTAGAAATTTTTTATTCGCCCTCAAGAATATTCCGGTTGAAAAGGTTCATTGTTTCATTGATGCCGATGTTTATATAGCTTAATACAGCGTCTTTTGCAATTTCTACAGTTTTTTCAAGTGCTGCAAACTCTTTTTCATCGAATCCTGAAAGAACGTAATCAGCAAGAGAAAATCCTTCTTCACTTCGCAACTTTTCAAAATCTTCGCCCTGTCTTATCCCAAACCTAAGTCTTGATATCTCATCTGATTCCATTTCATACATAACGGATTTTATTCCGTTCTGTCCGCCATCTGAACCGTTGGGTCTTAGCCTCAATACACCAAGATCCAGGTTTACATCATCATAAACTATAAGTATATTTTCTTTAGATATCTCGTATCTTTCGTAGAATTCCCTAACTGCTTTGCCGCTCAGGTTCATATATGTAAGGGGCTTCATCAAAACAACCTGTTTATCAATTTGATCTGCTGCTTTATAATCAGTTACAGCGTAAAGGTAATTGTCTTCAAATTCAAATGTTTCTACTTTAAAGAACTCAGCAAGTTTATCTATAACTAAAAACCCGGCATTATGTCTTGTATTGTGATACCTTGAACCCGGGTTTCCTAATCCAACTATTAAATACAATTTTCAATTACCAATGAACAATTATCAATAAAAACATTATTAAATATTAACCTATTGTTCATTACTCATTACTCATTACTCATTACTCATTACTCATTACTCATTACTCATTACTCATTACTCATTACTCATTACTCATTACTCATTACTCATTAC
>JANPBV010000411.1:0-3063 GCA_031430615.1 Ignavibacteria bacterium
AGCCTGTAATTCGCGGTTTAACTTCGCAGAGCGTGCTTGTCATACATGATGGGGTTAAGCAGGAATCGCAATCATGGGGCGATGAACACGGACCCGAGCTCAGCTTGTTCGATCTCGATAGGATTGAAATCCTGCGCGGACCCGCTAGCCTTGTCTACGGGGCTGATGGTATCGGTGGGGTAATTAATGTAATAAGTAAGCCGCTTGAATTTTCCTCAAAGAAAAAACCTGTGTATTATGGAGGCATTGTTCTTGGCGGCTTTACAATGGATAAGCAATATTTCAGTAACGGCACTTTAGGATTTGGCTTAAAGAACTTCGGAATGAAAGGACATTTTGGCTTCAGGAAATCAGGAAATGTAAGTACACCCGATGGTACTTTTATAGTTAACACAACTGAAGGCACCAGAGAAATAACCGGGGGCGAACTTTTCAATTCCGGTTCAAAAGAATTTGAAGGAGGCGTGAATCTTGGCTTGAACGGAAAGTTCGGTATGGTAAATCTCGGGTTTGAATTGTTTGACCGTGACCTCCAAATTCACGAAGACCCGCTTGAATCCATTGATGCAACGCCTAACCAAAAAGTTCAGACAAAACAATTCTCGCTAGAGAGTAATTTCAATTTATCGAAAACACTTAAACTCGAACCTGTCCTTTCATACCAACTGCAAACCCGCAAAGAATTTGAAAGCATAGAAGATAAAGATCTTGGCATCGAAGCCCTGCATCTTGACCTAAAAACTTTTAATGGAGCCTTAAAACTTCATCATATAATAAATCAAAATGTAAGCGGAACTATCGGGGCATCATTCACGAACCAGAATAACAAAACACTTGCCGAGGAAAAACTAACACCGAATTATTCTGCTAACACTATCGGCGTGTTTGTAATGGAAAAACTTGACCTGAAGAAAATATCATTCACAGCAGGCGCTAGGTTTGATACAAAAAAACTGAACATTGAATCAACTGTGTTTGAAGTTGACTCAATTGGTAATCCGTTAAGAACGCTTAACCCTGTGTCACTTACATTTAACGCATTATCAGGTTCATTTGGATTTGTGTATTCACCTGTTGAGTATATCAATCTATTCGCAAATGTTGGCAGGGGATGGAGACCGCCATCGGAATTTGAGTTATTCGTTGATGGTGTTCACGAAGGTACCGGAAGATATGAGCGCGGATTAAAAACACTTGACCCGAACTCAAGCCCCAAGCCTGAAGAATCGGTTAACATTGATATGGGAGTAAGGCTGAATTACAAACAGCTGAACATTCAGCTATCGGCATACAGAAATATGGTTGATAATTTTATTTATCCTTCTATAACCGGTGATACACTTGGCGGACTCCCCGTGTTTGATATAAAGCAGGCTAAGAGTACATTCTATGGATATGAATACAGCATACAATTTCAGCCCGCAAAATGGATAGTGTTCTTGGCAAGCGGTGATTTTGTTAACACACTCAACAATGCAACAGGTAACCCGCTTCCATTCACACCACCCGTGAAAAATATTTTCGAGCTTAAACTGCAAAAGCAAAATATTGGCTCATTACTGAACGCATATTTCAAACTTGGCGCAAAGGTTGTATCAGCGCAAAATAATGTTGATGTACTCGAATCAAAAACCACCGGTTATACTTTACTTAACGCAGGCGTTGGTTTCGATTTAAGCATAGCAGGTTCACTTGCATCAGTTGATCTTTCAGTTGATAACCTTGCAGACACAAAATATGTTGACCATTTAAGCCGCTATAAAGGCTATGCAATGAACCCGGGCAGAAGCTTTAATTTACAGTTGAATATGCCATTTAAATTTTAGACCCCACCCCAACCCCTCCCCAAAAGGGAGGGGCTTTAAATTTCAAGAATTAGAAATGTCTAATTGTTCTGTTATTCTTACAATCTTGTGCTTGCTTTTTCTTTGTGCTCCTTTGAGTCTTTGAGCCTTTGTGGCTGCTTTTTGTTTGCTTTTGTTTTAATAAGAATTCGTGCAATTAGTGTAATTCGCCTGACTTTCGTTTCAGAAAGTTGGCTAATCTTTTGATTTTTTAACTCCATTTAATAATTCTCTCATTTCCCTGCATTTTTTTATCAATTGTATTTTTATTCAATATAAGCTAAATTATTCAATTACAAACAGAAATTAGCAGGCAAACCGCCTGAGGTTAATCTATATATAATGGGTTTTAACGAACCTAAAGGTTCTGATAAAAAAATACAGGATTTACTAAAATCCTCGGGTGAAATTCCACGCCATATTGCAATTATTATGGATGGAAACGGCCGTTGGGCGCAGGAAAAAAAACAACCCCGCACATTTGGGCACAGGCAGGGTGTTCATTCAGTCCGTGATATTGTTGAAGCATGCGGGCAGGTTGGCGTTAAATACCTGACTTTATATACATTTTCAACCGAAAACTGGCGCAGACCCAAAACCGAGGTCGCTATTTTAATGAAGCTGCTTATCAGATCACTCAGAAGTGAGACCGATAAACTTCACGAAAACAATGTAAGACTTGTGGCTGTGGGAGATATGTCAGCAATGCCGCCGCAGGTTTTAAATGAGCTGAACGAAGCAATTGATAAAACAAGGAACAATAAGCTAATGACTTTGGTTTTAGCTTTAAGTTACAGTGGAAGGTGGGATATCCTCAACGCCGTGAAAAATATATCAAATGATATAAGCTCCGGCAGGCTTAAAAAAGGTGACCTCGATGAAAAAACTTTCTCAAGCTACCTTGTTACAGGCAACATCCCCGATCCTGATCTATTGATAAGAACAGGCGGTGATTTCAGGATAAGTAATTTTTTGCTATGGGAATCTGCTTACACTGAATTTTATTTTGATAAAACGTTCTGGCCTGAATTCAGAAGAGAACAGCTCTACAATGCTATAACCGAGTTCCAGAACCGGGAGCGCAGGTTTGGCATGACTACTAAACAAATTCAAACAAAGAAAAAAGCTTAATGAGAGATATAAAAAGAGTCCTGTTATCAATTTTTGCCCTCATATTTATACTTCAGTTTACCGTGTATTCTCAGGATGGTCCCAGAAC
>JANPBV010000412.1:0-4946 GCA_031430615.1 Ignavibacteria bacterium
CGCGTTTGTAGTATATCTCGGCGTTCCCGTCTCGATAGTCATACCAGACAACGTGCACATCCGAACCGGATACAGAAACGGAAGGATACCGTGAAGCAGCAGAGTTATTAGTCAGTCGTGTATCTGTTCCCCAGCTTAAGCCGCCATCTGATGAGCGGTTGTAGTAAATCTCATAGTTCCCGTCACGATTGTCTTCCCAGACAACATGCACAACCGAACCGGATACAGAAACGGAAGGCCTGATTGAAGAAAAAGAATTATTTGTCAGTTGTGTATCAGGTCCCCAGCTTAAGCCGCCGTCTGTTGAGCGTTTGTAGTAAATCTCTGAGTTCCCGTCACGATAGTCATACCACACGACATGCAGAACATTACCGCTTGTCGCTATACACCGCGCATTATTCTCAGATGTCCAAGAATGACCCGTGGCATTTGTCAGCCGGACATCCGGTTGCCATTGGGCTTGCGACACTCCGGTAAATACCATCAGTGCCAAAAAGAGGATTAATTTCTTATTCATTTTATTCTCCATATAATTTATTTTATTAAACTCATTTTGATTACTTTGTTGTAGCCTGCTATTGTTATCCTACAGAAATATACTCCGGAGGCGAGGTTTGTACCATCAACTGTTGCCTGATAGTATCCTGCCTGCTGATCGCCTTCATATAATATTCCAAGTTCTCTGCCAAGCTGATCGTACAACTTAATGCTGACATAGTTTGCTTTTGGTATTTGGTATTTGATAACTGTTACCGGGTTAAACGGGTTTGGATAGTTTTGTGAAAGAGAATATCCCGCCGGTATGTTATTATTAATTGTTTGAATATTTGTTATGGCGCCCCTGTTGGTGGTTTTCAGGATTACCCATGCGTTTTGGCCGCCTGCAATAAAACCGGTAGCTGCATTCAGAAATGAAACTGAATTCAGGTTTTCGGTTGTACCTGAGCTCTGGCTTATCCAGCTTGAGCCGCCATCTGTAGTTTTTAAAATAGTACCGTAATTACCTGCTTCGTATCCCGTACTTGCACCGATGAACTCAACATCATTTAAAGTATTACATTGCGGCAACGGATTTTGGGTTACCCAAACAGGCTGGCTGAATGTTCCGTGGAAAATTGTTGCAAGTAAAAGTAATGCCGGAAAAATTATTCTGTGTTCTTTTATCATATTTATTTTTTTGCCCTTTCAGGGTTATTGTTTTTTAGATTATTATATAGCATTGTGCACGCCGCGGCAATTGCTTCATCCTGGTCAGAGCCGAGCAGGTTTTGAATTTTAACTATCATCATGTGTGTTGAAGGCCTCAATCTGTATCCTCTTGTATTTTTACCTGATCTTTTACTGACAGGTTTTGTATTGTTTTGTTCTTTCAGCTTTTCCATGTAATACTTTTATTTAATGCTTTGCCTCATTACACGTGCACGTATACAAACATAGTTCATGTGCACACCCTGAACAAAGATACTTTTCAAAAAAACTAACCTGTTTTACAGAGTGGACATAATAATATTGTTGATTTTGGATTAAAATCTAGTGAAATTGCAGTAATATTGCTAACCTGAAAAATGATGAACACTAAACTGATAAATATTTTAAAGACTTTCTCAGAGGAGGAAATGAAACTGTTCGATAAATTCCTTGCATCGCCGTTTCACAACAGCGGCAAGAATTGCACGCCGCTATTCAGACAGCTCAAAAAGTATCACCCTCTTTATGATACAGAAAAGATCTACTACGAAGTTCTTCACGGGAAACTTTACCCCGGAAAACGTTTCAACAAACAGGTGATGTGGAACCTTTCATCAGCAATGGAAAAAATGACAAAGAAGTTTTTGGAACAGATCGCTTTGAGAAAAAATAGATTTACGCGGATGGAACTCGGGATCTCTGAATTCAGCAAAAGAAAATTAGCGAATAATTACTCACAGGCTATTGGTGAAATGGAAAAGGTGCTTGAAGAGATGGGTATTGATTACGATTACTTTGAGAAAAAATTACACATGGAAATTTATAAACAGGATTATTATTTCTTAACTGATAAGATTCAGTTTAAAGGTGACTCAACGTTGAAATCTGCGGAATACCAGGTAATTCTTTTTTTAAAAATGAATGTGACAGCGTTAAGAGATCTTAGAATTCTGGAAGAATATCATAATTACAAAGTTGATATAAACCTTCCGTTTGAAATTGCGGGAAATATTAATTATGAAATTATTATGGATTATGCGAAAAGAAAAAATTACGAATATGCATACCTGATAGAACTGTATTATCATTCACTCATGATGCTGCTGAAACCGGAACAAACCGGGCATGTGATTAAATTCCGTGAATTATACCAGACGAATTATAAAAAACTTACTATGAGTGAGCAGAGTACTATGATGCACTGGCTGATTAACCACTGTCTGTATAATCTGGATTTGAGCAAAGAAGAAAACAACATAATGGTTTTTGAACTGAACGATTTCCGCCTGAGGGAGGGGCTGGCGTTTTACCCTGATGACCAGTTATCAAAGGCAATTTATCTTCAGATCTTTAACTCTGCATTGCGCGCAAATGAAACCGGGTGGGCATTGAATTTTATTAAGGAATATACTGTAAAACTCCTGCCTGATTTCCGCGAAACTATGAGATGCCAGGCTTACGCTTTTCTGTATTTTCATACTAAAGAATACGGGAGAGTACTTAGTTACTTAAACAAAGTTGAATTTATTGACATCATGGATAAGCTCCAGACGCGTATACTATTAGCAAAAACACACTACGAATTAAATGAGATGGAAACAATATTGAATTATGTTGACGCTACAAAACATTTTCTCAGCAGCAATCATTCTATATCTGAAATTATTCGCGTACAGATCCATACTTTTATTAAATATATCAATAAAATTGTTTTCTTGCGGGAAAATAAAGACCCGCTGGAAATAAGCATTCTGAAAAAAAAGCTCGAATCCGTTGAGGAGGTTGCAAGCAAAAAATGGCTGCTTGAAAAACTGGATGAGCTTGAGAATAATAAATAAAATCAGTCTTTAGCACAGGAAATGACCGGGAACATAACTTAAGCGGTTTAGTTAAATTTAAGCAATTAATTTTGTGATTTTGTATATATTTGTATAATATAAATTTGAAATGGATATAGCAATCGGAATTTGTTTGGGATTAGGGCTGGCGGCAAGCTGCGGCTTCCGTGTGTTTGTCCCTCTATTAATAAGCAATATTGCATCAATGACGGGGCTTGTTCATATAGGCGGCGGGTATGAATGGATGGGTTCTTGGCCTGCGTTTGCAATATTTCTGAGCGCAACGGTTGCAGAAATAGGCGCGTATTATGTTCCTGTTTTGGATAATGCGCTGGATACAATTTCCATTCCATTGGCAACAATAGCAGGTACGTTACTTTCTGTAACTTTCATAACAGATGTTCCGCCGATGGTTCAGTGGACACTTGGTATAATAGTAGGCGGGGGTTCAGCCGCAGTGATAAAGAGCGGGGCAAGTATGGCTCGCCTGAAATCAACAGCATTCACCGCAGGTTGGGCTAACTGGATAGTTGCAACATTTGAGCACGTTACATCAATTGTTATGAGCGTACTTACAGTTCTGCTTCCGGTTGTAATGGGCGTAATGGCTTTGGGTGTACTTGGTTATTTTGGATGGAGGTTGACAATTAAGAAGAAGAACCATGATTCAAGGATTAAGGGATGAACATGATTTTTGCCCCTGCCGGACCAACTTGGTACAATACAAATTTATTTCAAAACAATTTGAGTAATGATTAAAGCCGTTATATTTGACATGGATGGTGTTATTGTTGATTCGGAGCCGATTATGGATATAATCCTTATTCAGTTTTTCGAAGAAATGAAAATCAAATTTGATAAAGGTATTGCAAAAGACTTCAGGGGAGGCAGTAGCGAAGCGTTCTGGGGAGAATTGAAAAGAATTTATTCATTACCTGATTCGGTGGATTATTATGTTAATGAAAGATTAAAAAGAACAATAGAATATTATAAAAATAATGGTATCAAATTAATTGATAATGTAACGAATTTAATTGAAGAATTCAGGAGCCAGAATTTAAAAATCGCACTAGCAACATCAGCGGCACATGAAAGAATGCAAGTGACAGTAGATCTGTTAAATTTAGAAAAATATTTTGAAGTAATCGTTACATCAAAATTCATTAAGAACGCAAAACCTGATCCGGAAATATTTTTATATGCATGTAATTCACTTAACGCAGAGCCCGACAATTGTCTGGTGATAGAAGATTCGAGAAATGGTATAATAGCAGCAAAAAAGGCGGGTATGTTTTGCGTTGGTTTCGATCAGAGGGGTGATCAGAATTTATCCAATGCGGATATAGTGGTTAGTGATTTTAAAGAAAACTCCAGAAACAAAATCTTTGAATTTTTTAAATTAGAGATGGCGCTCCTACCCCTAAAGGGCTCCTTTGGAGCGGAGCTCTGATAATTTTTGATTTCACTTTCTACCTTCCTGCGCTTCGCTTATTAAGGCAGGCAAACATTTCGCTCCTTTCGGAGCTATTAAATATGGATCCTTCGCTTACGCTCAGGATTAAAAAATATGAAAAAATATATATTACTGCTGCTTCTCGTTCCACTTTTCATTAACTGCTCTAAGATTAATGAGCTGACTTCGCGTGATTCAAAACAAAAGAATAATAAATTAGCAGAGGTCACTTCCGATATTAAGCCCGGAGAGAATACCTATGGCGTAATTGCCGGCGCGCTTAAGTGGCAGGATAAGAACTTCCCGCCATTTAGCAATAACAACAGAAAAGATAAGGAGTTTTACAAAGTATTAATGTCACATGATGTCCCGGCAAAGAACATCACACTATTAATAGATGAAGAATCTACCGTTAGCGAAATGAAGGCTGCTGTAACGAAAGCACTTGAAAAAGCGCCTGAGGGCTC
>JANPBV010000413.1:0-8389 GCA_031430615.1 Ignavibacteria bacterium
TGATAAAGCGCCATCTGCAAAGGATCAGCGCGAGTTCAACCGCCAGTATGATGATGTTGTAAACAATTACAATTACATGATCACGGCGTATAACACAAATATCAATATTGTGAATACATTCAGAGTTTATTAGTTGAGTAGCTTAGTAGGGTAAGTAGATGTGTAGTTGAGCATGTATTGTTGAGTATGAAATTTTTTTTTGTTTTTAACAAAACAAAAAAGAGTTAATTGGAAAATAACGGGAAACGGAAATCTGATTTCGAGACTCTTGAAGTTTGGAAAGATGGTAGAGAGCTAAGGATGGAAATTTCGGCGCTGGTTAAGAAATTTCCACAAGAAGAAAAATATAGACTCAACGATCAGATGATAAGGGCATCAAGATCTGTTACGGCTAATATTGCAGAAGGTTACGGGAGGTTTCATTACCAGGAAAACATACAGTTTTGCAGAACCTCCCGCGGGTCTTTGTATGAATTAATTGACCACTTCATTACAGCCTGTGATGAGAAATACATTAGTGAAGAAACCTGTAATTTGTATAAAGGTAAAATCGATGTGTTAATAGCTAAAATTAATAGATACATAGCTTATTTGAAAAAAAGAAAATCCGAAGATTAATTTAGTTTTTATTCTTTTTTTAAGTACCTTTTTAATACATACTACTCTCCAAATTATCCATCTTACTTACCTACTTACCTACTCACCTACTTATCCACTCACCCACTTATTCACGGAAACAAAAACCCTATTCCACCGCTTCCATAAAGATCAGGTGACCTAACTGAGAGCCCTAGACCTCCTGCAACGTTTACCATAACATTACGCGAAAATCGGAATGTAAATCCCGCACCTGCACGGTGATCAGGTGTACGTTTATACTGAAAATAACTGTAGGCTTCAGCAAATGCGCTCATCCTCTTGCTGATCTTTGCATCTATTGATATGGAGTAATTGCCGTATTTATCAGTGAAATATTCATATACATTCCATCCATAACCAAGGTTACCGCCAATACTGAAATTTTTACTTATTTCCTTTTTCAGTAGAAGCTTAAAGAGAGGTGATACATAATCCATATGGAAATAATAATCACCGGCAGGGATGAATAAATTTACACTTAGAGAAGCTTCAGGTAAATATTTATTGCGTTCCAGAAAATTATATTTTACACCGGCTTCCAGCGGACCTCCCGCATAATATCCAACTTCCCGGCTGTATATTAATAAACTATTTGATTCAACTCTGTAAAACTCCTGCTTAAATATCGCTGCAAGCCTGATTTCTATATTTTTTAAAACTCCTATTCTGAATGCAAGAGAGGGGAGATCCATCATTAAATGATTACTTCTAACAAAATATTCTCCCGGCGTTCCCTGCTTGTAATTTCTTGTATCTTCTGTATACCAGCTTGTGCCGCCAACTTCCATCTGTACTTTCCACTCGGGAACTATATCAGTTGATAAAGTTATCTTTGAATGATCAACCGAAATTATTGAATCATCCTGCGAATATATATTTGTAAGTAAAATAATGGATAAGAATAGAATCAGGAGTGAGATTTTCATAATAAGATTTTTTATAGTTATTTACAAAACTACATAATTTTGAAATTTTATATTATGATATTAATCATCTGATTATATGAATAATATACATGGTTATAAAAAAGAGGGGCTGTCTCAAAACTTCCAATATTAGAAGACTCAACTGTCTAAGCCAGTCGTACCGAGTCGTCTCTACATATTTTTGAAGATTTTCGTGTAGAGACGTCCCGCTGGGACGTCTCCTTATAATTTTCAGACAGTCCCTCAAGTAATATTTCAACTTTGCGAAGCAGATTTAGCTTCCGAAACAATCTCATAAAAGCAATAGATCATTTTGCGTCTTTGCACTTGCCCGCCTATGGCGTGGGCTTTGCGTGAAATTTATTGTTGCTGATTTACTTTCTCCTATTATCATTTTGGCAGCCTAACCGATATTCCCAATCCAACAAAATAATCAGGTGACTTCTCCGAAATATCAAACCCGAATGATGCATCTGCCTGTATGTTTTTCATTACTAAGTATGTAAGTCCTGTATCAAACCTGTGATCAGGCGAAGTTTTCTGAGGCATGAAACCATAAAGCTCAACAAATGCTGAGAGTTTGTTCATCAACCCTGCTCCAAGCGAAACAGTATAAATCCCCGTTGCCCGCACCGGGCCTATTAGGGGCAATATCGCCAACCAGCGATAATGATATTTGAAAGTTCAGCAATAAGCTAAGAGCTATAACAGGAATTACAATTTTCATGTAGATAGTATTATTTTATATTATTCCAGCCCACGGATTTATCCGTGGGCTGGAATAAGAACAATTATCCAAAACCGTTTTAACGGTTTGTATTTACAGTTTAAAACGCCGGGAACGGTATCGTTAACATTCTAACAAGCGAAAGTACAAGAATAATTACAGCAAGTATTACATATGTCTTCTGCATTGCTGAATGTGTCTTAAGTGATGCCAAACCTGAAAAGAAAAGTACTATGGTAAACAGTACTGTACACAGGGTAAAATCATCACCATATTTATTGGCGCCATTGCCTTTTTGCAGCAGTACTTTTGCTGAGTCGTTCATGTGATCTGATTCATCCATTCTTGCATTGATGCTGTCCAGGCTTGCAGCCTGTTCCTTTTCATATTCACTTACATCTTTCGGGTCATCCAAAAGGTCTTTTTGCAGTCCCGGACTAAGTTTTGTGAAAAAATATGCAGCGTCTTCTACATCACCCTTTTCTGTGTTATCTTTCCATTGTGAATATATAATATCATCTTTCATATCATTTACCTCAAATGAATTCAGGTCACTTAAGGCTTCAAGATAAATTGTATTTCCGTGGTTTGTTACCGTAACTGACTGTGTATAGCTTGTCTGCATTTCACCTCCCCATAAAGCCGAGCAGTATGCAGCAAATGCTCCAAGAACGGTTGTTATACCAAGAAGAACAGTTATGAATATTTCCATCCTGGTTGCTTTTTCAAATTCCGGAATTTCCGGCGTTGCTTTATCAGTATCTTCTGCCAATGTATTTTCTCCTTAGATCTATAATAATAAAATTTAGCACAAATATAATGATTTTAAATAATACAATTAAGTTGAGTCCATTTATATATTTGTATTAAAATCATTAAATTGGATACGCTACCCAAAACAAAAAGAGAGATCAGAGATCTCTCTTTTTACAAAAGTGATTATAAATTCAATTCGCACGGTTTATACCTAAGTACTCAACACACTATGTGTAGAAAATCCTGTTAAAAGTAAGTTGCAATTGAAGCCGTAACGAACGCTTTATGCGTTAAGTTATTTATTTTGTCGTATGACCAGCCTCTTGTATAGTTAAGCTTGAATATAGAATCTTCAAAAGGCTTGAAGTTAAGCCCCACAGAAAATTGTCTTGCCAGCGCTCCCGAAATATCTATGTCCAGATGAACTTCATCATACCTAAGAGCAAATATGAAGGAAGATTTTGGCAGTACTTTCACAAAGCCTCTTAAGAAATCGTATGTTAAGTCTATGTAATAGCCCTGTTGTTTGCTTGCGTATAATCCTATAAGGCTTTCGGGTATATCGATCTTTGCATAGGCAAACTCGCCGCTTAACCCTAAAGTACCGAATTTGAAGCTTTTTGATAGATCCCAGTCTGCGGCTATTATCAATTCATTTCTTTTTTCATCAATATCCTGTCCTTCCACTCTGTACTTATTATATGTGCCCGTGTGAAACGAGAATCCCGCCTCTATCCCGGTAACCGGGATAAATCCGATCCTCCCTGTGTACGATGGAACAGTATTGTTATCTTCATCAAGTGAAGGAGAACCGGACCGGAAACTTGTTGAACCCTCCGAATTCAGGATTATTCCGTCATTGAATCCGTTTGTTATGTACAGTCCGTAATTTACCCTCATTTTCCTCAGGTAGATATTTCCGAACAAACCTCCGCCAATTTCCGAGAGAGTTGAAGGAATTATTTCTGTTGAAACCAGCGGTCTTTTGGTAAAGTTATTTTTCGGCGAATCATGGTTAACGTTGAACCTTCCGAGCGGGGGAAGCAAAATACCTGCTCTTAAGTTCAGTGCTTCGTAAAATTCAAAATCAAACTGCGCAATTTCCAGAGCTATCTCCTTGCCGCCTTCTTCAAATTCAATTTCTGCGAATATTGTTGCTCGGTTGAAGAGCCTTGAGTAAGCAAAAAGATTGAACCTGTTAGCTTTGAATGTTGCTTCTTCGGTTACACCGTTTTCTCTTTCCAGTTCATAGCTGATATCTGTATAGCCGCCAAGCTGAAGATTGCTGAATTTAAAGAGGAACGGTTTTTTGTATATAGGATCTTCTGTTTTTACAGTATCACCGGATTGGGCCGATATGAATAAAGTCTGAAAAGCGAGAAGGATAAAAAGTACAATGTTTTTTTTCATTTATACAAAATTTTACTTTAAAAAAATGCTTACTGTATTTTTACCGTCAAATTCGGTACGGAAGCTTGTCAGAGATTCATCTGCCGGTCCTTTTAATACTTTCCCGCTCAGATCAAACTCCGACCCGTGGCAGGGGCAATCCAGAAAATCTTTCCTCTTGATTAATTCACAGCCGCGATGAGTGCAGATAGGGTTCAGAGCTGTGAAGATTTTCCCATCCTTATTTATCAGGATTATCTTTGATCCGGTATTATCTAATTCAAGCATTTCACCATCACCCGGATTTTTAAGCCTGCCCGAGATATTATATTTTATTACTCCTTCAGTTGAAACGGTAACCCTGGATAGTTCACCGCTTGCACTGCAGCCGGTTAGATTACCTATTACAGGCAGAAATATTAAACCACCTGATAGAAGCGCTGTTTTCTTTAAAAATTCTTTTCTCGAAATACTCATTCTATAACTATTCTATAAACTATAATGACATTAAAAAAGCGATTATATTTTGTTTATCCGTTTCGCTCAGATTCAAAAAGACCTGTTTTATTGCCCCCGCTTCACCGCCATGCAGTCTTATGGCTTCTCTCAGATCAGATGTTCTGCCATCGTGCATATAAAAAGGGGTACCTCCTGTTGAATTGTGGATTATCCCAAGCCCCCATAACGGAGTTGTTCTCCACTCTCTTTCAGTTGCTTCGCCTTCAAGGAAATTATCCGATAATTCAGGCCCCATATCATGCAGAAGCATATCAGAATATAAATTCACCTGCTTGTAGCCCAAAGCGTTTATTGGGCTGAAACCTGTTTGCATAGAAGGTACATGGCACTTATTACAGCCGATCTCATTAAATTTGGTGCTCCCTGCAATCACCCTCAGGTCATTTTCCATTCTTCTTACAGGCGGTTTCAGGGTTTTCAGATAAAAAACTACGAATTGAATTAAATTTGATGTAACCTCGGGGTCAGCAACAGGATCAATATATCCGCCTGCGACAGGATTGTAATTTTCAAAAGGGATAAGATCAGTAGTGATTCCCATATCCTGGTGATATGCCTCAACTGTCTGCTGCAAAAGCACAATAGCCCCTGCTTTCAATCCGAAGCGGCCCAAATATTTACCTCCGTACGGCCCGGGAGGAAAATTTAAATATAAAGGCGCCGTTACATATTGAGGTTTGCCTGAAATGCCATCGCCATTGAGATCATCAGGATCGGCGTATGCCAGTATTGTTGCATCAGGAATTGCTTCGATTAGGCCAAGCCCTGCAACAATTGGCCCGCTTCGCTCGGAAATTGCATTGGCTTCTGGCGGAATAGTTTCTGCGGGATAGTTTGGTATAGACCTGTTCTGAAGCTGTAATCCTCCAAGCTCCTTAAGCGGGTCAGAGGTTCCATTTCCGAAATTTTTCTGAAATCTCTTCAGGTTTGCCGAAGGATGACTTTTCCCGTCAGATACATGGCAGCTTCCACAGGCAGTATTATTAAAAATAGGACCCAGTCCTTCATTAAAGGAAAATACTTTATTGAACTGCTCGTCTCCAAGAAAGAACATTTCAAGCTGGTCGCCTGTAAGTCCTTCAATGGGACCATCAAGTGTTTCATCATCAGCAACCGGAGGAGTGAAAATAAAATCACAGGAATGGAAAACAACACCCATGAAAATTATAAACAAAAACGTTACCAAGTAATTTATCATATATTTTTTATTGCAAAATTTTAGGATAAATATAATAATTTAAAATTTAATTTTTTCAAAAAAACTTTTTTGGAGATAACATAACATGCATTATTTTTTGGGGATAGCCGAACCGTGTGGATCCTTTTCCGGGAAACCCAGTTCTTCATCAATTTCATCTACAATATCTTCGCTCAGCACGTGCTCAATTTTTTCGGCTTCAGGGTGAACGTGTTCCATATCGGTAACTTTTTCTTTGGTTATGTATGTTTCCCATAAACGATGTGTCCTGATAAGTCTTGTTGCGTATTTTTTACCGTCATCGGTAAGTATGCATTTCCCGTCAACACGATTCATTAATCCTTTGCCAATAAGGGTTCTAATGGCTGATTCGACCTTTCCGTTTGATATCCCAAGTTCGTTTGCTATTTTATCGGTTAATTCAGTTTTATTTTCATCACCTGAAAACCTGTAAGAAAGTTTTATTACATCTTCAATGAGCACAAGCCTCGAGGCTCCCCTGCGGCGGATAAGTTTTGTAACTACCCCTTCTTTGGGAGAAAATAAAAATGCCAGCATAAACATTGTTACCGCGACAAGAACTATCGAAGCGCCGGAGGCAAAATTGAAATGATATGATAGATAAAGCCCGGCAACCGCTGAGAGCATACCGAATAATGATGATAATACCAGTATTTTTTTTAAACTGTTGGAAAGAAGGTAAGCCGTTGCCGGAGGAGTAATTAACATTGCTATGATAAGTATAACGCCAACTGATTGCAGCCCCGCGACTATTGACATTGAAAGCAGTGTCATAAGCATGTAATGAACCAGCGTAGTTGATATTCCAATTGTCATTGCCATAGTCGGGTCAAACGAAGTAAGAAGCAATTGTTTGTAGAACAGAATAATACAAAGTATTATTGTTACCATTATTATCAGTGATAGCGTTATATCTCCGGTTGATACACCCAGCACATCGCCAAACAGGTAAGATGAAAGATCTATGTGCACCTGCTTAAGCTGTGATACAAGCAGAATACCAAGCGCAAAAGCGCCGGTAAAAATTATCCCAATAGAAGTATCTTCTTTGATCTTTGAATTCCGGTTCACAAATCCTATAAGAAGCACTGTTAAAATTCCGGAAATCACCGCTCCTATAAATAAAGCCACTTCGCTTTTTCCGGCGACTATAAAGCTTACAACCACTCCGGGCAGCACTGCATGAGCTAAGGCATCGCCAATTAATGACATTCTGCGAAGCATAATATAAGTACCAATCAATCCGCAGCTTATTCCAATTGTTATCGAAGCAATTAATGCCCGCTGTATGAATTCGTACTGGACAGGCTCGAGTAAATATTTTGTTAATAGATCCATTATACTATAAACTCCTCCGTCTTCTGAAGCAGTGTAAGCCTGCCGCCGTAAGTTTTATTAACAAGCTCGGGTGTAAATACTTTCTCCGAGTCACCGAAAGCTATCAGGGTCTGGTTTATCATTATAAGTTTATCAAAGTAGTTCTTTACCATTCCCAGGTCATGGTGAACAACCAGCAGTGTTTTACCGTTATCTTTTAACTCCTTCATTAGCGCGAAAATTGTTCGCTCTGTCTTTGCGTCAACCCCCACAAAGGGCTCATCCAGAAAGTATACATCGCTTTCCTGCGCAAGCGCCCGGGCAAGGAAAACCCTTTGCTGCTGACCACCTGAGAGCTGCCTTATCTGGCGTTTAGCGTACTTATCCATTTCAACTTTTTTGAGTACCTGTTCTACTATAGTTTTATCTATTGCTTTCGGAAAGCCGATTATTGGTAAATGAGCGAATCTTCCCATTGTTACAACATCCTCAACGTTTATCGGGAAGTCCCAGTCAAACTGTTCACGCTGCGGTATGTATGATATACGCTTGCGTGACTTATTAATATCATTGCCGAAAATTTTAATTTCACCGGTATCAAATGGCAGCAAGCCCAGCATTCCTTTAAGCAGTGTCGATTTACCCGCGCCGTTTGGACCGATTATACCTATAACATTTCCGGATTCTATATTAAGGTTTATACCTTTTATAGCCGGCTTTTTGTTATAAGAAATAGTTAAATTTTTTACAGTTATTACATTCATATCGTTTTCAAAAAAACCAGTTGATCAAAGTTTATTTTAAAGCATTTACTATTGTGTTAACATTATACGTTACTGCGCCAATGTATGTGCCTTCAAATGTACCTTCGTCTCCAACTGAGTCTGAAAAAAGTGT
>JANPBV010000414.1:0-13393 GCA_031430615.1 Ignavibacteria bacterium
TATCTCCCCCTGACAGGGGGAGACGAGAATGCACTTCGTGCATTCGAGGCTACGCCTAACTCCCGTTCAACGGGAGGAAGGTAGGGGTCAGTTTTTAAATACCTTTTCCCCCGTTGTTGGTGTTGTCACCAACAACAAAAACAAGAAGACCTGCGTGCTTGACCGCTAGATTGACCGGCTGGTTTATGAGCTTTACGGATTGACAGAAGATGAGATAAAGATTGTTGAGGGTAGGTAAGGCGACCACCCCGTCGCTCCGCGACACCCCTCCTTGGTAAGGAGGGGAGGTGATCTCATCTCCCCCTTTACAAGGGGGAGTGGGCTTTAGCCCGAGGGGGTCTGAATTAAAAGCAATTAAATGGGTAAAACGATCCGTAAAATTTAGCGATTGAACCGGAACCCCTGTACCTGCCTGTTTTATTTCATTAAAACTCCTTGTTATTTTATAACAATCATTTTTTTAGTATCTATTATATTCCCATCAGCTATTAACCGGTAAAAATAAACTCCACTGGAATAGTGTGACCCATCAATTGTTAGCTCATATTCGGAAGGATTTTACTGCTTGTGTCGGATCCTTAGACCTGACATAATAAATTAACAAAAATTCCCTTGCAGACAAAGTCTGCAAGTCAGGTTATTAGAACCTGACTTAAGCAGTTAAACCGATAATTTGTCATAGTTCTATATTGCGTAAAATTCGTGTAATTCGCGAAATTAGTGGCTAAAGCTTTTGATTTTCTTTGTGACTTAGAGTCTTTGTGGCAGATTTGGGTTTTGCTTTTTAACATGTCACCCACTACGACTGCCTTCGGCAGTTTGCCGAAGGACTATACGCCCTACGTAAAAATAAAAATTTTCTGTTATATTTGTTAAATAAGTTATGAAAAAGGAACAGATAAAGGAATTATTCCAAAAGTTTGAATCATCGAGGTTTGAAACTGAAGGGGTTGAATATTGGAGTGCCCGGGATTTACAGGTAATTTTCAATTATTCAGATTGGCGCAATCTTGTGAGAGTGGTTGAAAAAGCTAAGCAATCCTGTAAACAAGCTGGTGAGAATATTAGTGATCATTTCGTTGATATCACCAAAATGATAGATATTGCTAAAGGAGCACAGAGGGAAGTGGATGACTATGCCTTGACAAGATACGCATGCTATTTAATAGCACAAAACGGTGATTCAGCAAAATCTGAAATTGCATTTGCTCAGACTTACTTTGCTCTTCAAACCAGGAAACAGGAGTTAATAGAGCAAAGACTTC
Source organism: Ignavibacteria bacterium (assembly GCA_031430615.1). Taxonomy (GTDB): domain Bacteria; phylum Bacteroidota; class Ignavibacteria; order Tepidaquicellales; family OLB5; genus OLB5. The sequence continues at coordinate 1,266 of JANPBV010000414.1, forward strand.
TTGAAACCGAAAGAGTTATAGCCCGTGAAAAACTGATGAAATCCGAAAAGAAGCTCTCCGGTATTATTTACGAACGGGGTGTCGATGATAAAGGATTTGCAATTATCAGGTCAAAAGGTGACGAGGCATTATTTGGAGGTTACAATACTTCCGATATGAAAAGCCGGCTTGGAGTACCGGCAAAACGCCCGCTTGCAGATTTCCTGCCGACATTAACAATTAAAGCAAAAGATTTTGCTACAGAGCTTACCAGCCATAATGTAATAGATAAAGACCTGCATGGCGAAAAGAGCATTGAAAAAGAACATGTAGATAATAATCTTGAAGTAAGGAATATCCTGATAAAAAGAGGGGTAAAACCTGAAAATCTATCCACCGAAGAAGACCTTCAAAAAATTAAGCGTAAGCTTAATAGTGATGAGAAAAAAGTATTGAAAGATACAAAGAAGCTTAAAAAGAAAAACAAATAGCTATTTCCTCTCCCCCCCGTATTTCGATCCCATGAATCATGGTTCTTCCTCCCATGCTAACTGCTGGTGCAGGCGGCAGGTGTAGCGCTTGCGCGGTTTAAGGCGTAGCATTTTGTGTAGTAAGGCAAGCAAAAAAATCGCTTGCCCCCTTTGGCATGGTCCTTTGCGGTCTTGGCGGCTTTGCGAGAAAATTTGCTTTTGATTTTCTTTGAGTCTTCGTGTCCCACGACTTTCGCTTTCTGCGCTTTCCAGCAGTCCCGTTCTTCTGCTTAGCGGGATTGAAAGTTTCGTGGCAATCTTTTGTTTTTCACTTTTTCCCCTTGCATTTGCCAATAACATATATTATATTACTTCATATGCATATTGCATATAGTAAATTATTCCTTTATTATGTATAATTACAGATTTCCTATATTTTTTGCACCTGCAATTCATTTTGAAGCTTATTATCCTGCAGTAGGTTTACTTTTGGAGCGGATAGCTAAAAATCTACAGAATATCATAAAAATATTCTGAAGATTCAGTCCGCCCCTAAGCATAAATGCGTAAAGGATAGCGGAAATGAAATAAAGGGCTATCCGCCCCACAAAAAAACATATAGGTATGACCGGATAATTCAGGCACTATGCCCTAAATATCCCATGCTAAGAAGTGGTGAACTATATGGGTGAGGAGGTGAGTGAAAAGAAAAGCATGAAACCACCTTCCTTCCCTACGGGTAGTAAGGCAAGAGACCGCCCCGGCACTCCGTGCCACCCCTCCTTAGGAAAGGAGGGGAGCTTTTAGTTTAGAATGTTCGATGAATCACCGGAAAGTAAAACGAACCGTCGGAAAGCTGAAAAATTATGCTCAAAACAGTACAAAATCGAATTCCAGCGTTTGTTTGATGAAAAAATTACTTATCGATAGGAATGATAAATCATCCGATGCCTCTAAGTCATCGGATGAATAAAGCATTATTTCACCCATAAAAATAGACTTTAAAATCAATAAAATTATGCTTAAAATTGCAGTTCTAGAATTAATAGATAATAATATAAAGGATTTAAAATGATCAGTATTTTCATAATTTTGCTTGTTTTAGTATCAATTCTGCTAATGGGTGTCATACTCATACAGTCCTCTAAGGGCGGCGGATTAGCTGGTACATTTGGCGGCGGTGGCGGCGCGGATGCTTCTATGGTTTTTGGCGTTAGAAGAACAGCCGATTTTTTGACCAAGCTGACAAGTATACTTGCTACAATTTTGCTGTTATTCTCGCTCATTACCAATGTGATAATAAACAAAGGCGGCGGAACAAATGAAAGCATCATTCAGCAGAACTCAGGGCAGCAGAACTTCCCTCAGCCTAACGTTCCTGACCAGATGCAGCAGCCTGACCCGAATCAGCAGCAGCAGAATCAACAGGCTCCTAACAACCAGCAGCCTAACAACCAGCAGCCAACAAATCAGCCTCCTAAATAAGGAAGCCAATTTTTGATAGTAAGTTAAATGGTTTAATGAATAACTTAATAAAAGTTTTAACCAAAGGTGCAGTTATTATTTTAATAGCTGCCCCTTTTTTAGTTTGTTGCAGTTTGTATTCGCAAAGTAATTTTATTTTAAAACTAAAAGATAAAAATGTACATATAGATCATTTGAAGAATGAATGGGTTCCCGCTTTCGCGGGAATGTTACTGTTAGATACTACAAATAACGATTCAAATATTACAATTGTGAAACCAAAAGACCCTACATTAAAGAAATTCAAAATGCGGAAATCACCAACCACTGCGGTATTGCTTAGCGCGGTGCTGCCGGGGGCGGGACAGTTCTACAACGAGTCCTACTGGAAAATACCCATAATTGGCGGGCTTGTTGGTTACTTTGGTTATGAATATTTCAGAAATAATAATCTGTATAAGGATTACAAGAATCAATATTCTGCATCACAAACAGAGCTGAACCCGAACGGTGATTTTAGCTTAAAGACACTACGTGAATTTTACCGTGACCAAAGGGATGATTTTGTATGGTATTTCCTGATAGTTTATGTTGTAAGTATGGTTGATGCTTATGTTGACGCTCATTTATTTGATTTTGATGTGAGTGAGGATAAGTTCACAAAATACGGCACACGCGGTAAGGAATACAGATTGAAGTTTAAACTGGATTTTTGAAAACAAAAAAGCCCGTTAACTTAATTAACAGGCTTTTTTTTATGAAGTAAACTTTAAAGTTATGTTTTTCTTTCTTACTTTTTTGAAAGTGTAATGCTTGTCTTAGAACAAAGATCAACGCCATTCATGTAATTTTTTTAAAAAATACTAGCTTTATTTAAAAATTATTCAAATACATCCATATTCTGAATTCGACAAATCATAACTAAAAACAACTAAATCCTTCAATTTTCCCATAATTTCTCAAATTTTAATTCGACATCAGCCAAATTTTTTCTTTTACATGAGTGAAATTGATGTATTATCTTTGAAGTGTTAAGGAGAAATGGTCTTAATTCTTTTCATGCTTCAAGATTCAAATATTTACCCCCCTAAAAGCTCCTCCTGTAATCCGAAAGTTATGCGCCTTGTTAGATAGAGCGAAGAAAAAAGGATAAACAGGAGGGCTTTTTATCTTACAAACCAATCATATACTATTACAGGTAAAATTAACTCAATTGAGTAAGTCTCTTTAATTGCGTATTTTTGCAAATACCATCAGACAATAATTATTAATTTATATAAATTTTCCTAGTAAAAAAGGAAAACAGGAAAAATAAATGGCAAAAAGTGAATTTGATGTAGTAGTACTTGGCGGCGGCGTAGGAGGATATTCCGCTGCAATTCGCGCGTCACAGCTTGGTCTAAAAACAGCTCTGGTTGAAACAGCCAGGCTTGGTGGTATTTGTTTAAACTGGGGATGCATACCTTCTAAATCACTGCTAAAGGCCGCAGAGGTTATGCACATGATGAAAAAATCCAAGGAATTTGGAATAACAGTAAGCGGAGTTGAATTTGATTTTGCGGCAGTTGTAAAACGCTCAAGGGATGTTGCCGACAAATCTGAAAAAGGCGTTCAGTACCTTATGAAGAAAAATAAAATTACCAATATTACCGGATACGGTATTCTAAAGAAACACTCCGGAGTCGGCACACTTGTGGAAGTTCAAAAAGACGGGAAAGTAATTGAAGAAATTATTGCAAAGCATACTATTGTAGCAACAGGTTCTAAGGCAAGAGCTTTCACGGGAATGAATGTTGATGGCAAACGAGTACTTTCATTTATGGAAGCCATTGTGCTTGATAAACTTCCCGAAAGTGTTACAATCATTGGCGCGGGCGCTATTGGAATAGAATTTGCGTACTTCTGGAATGCGTTTGGCGCAAAGGTCACTATTGTTGAAATGCTTGACCAGCCATTACCGGTTGAAGATAAGGAGTTAAGCGATGTTGTTGGCAGGGAATACAGAAAGCTTGGCATAAATATCATGACAAGTACTAAAGTTGAAAGCATCACAGTCGAAAAAACCGCGCCAAACAGCAAGACAGAAAAAGTTATAACAAAAGTAAGCGGAAAAAATAATGCTGAAATTGAAAGTGAGATAGCTTTAGTTGCAGTTGGTTTTGCAGGTAATGTTGAAGGCTTTGGACTTGAGGAGCTTGGTGTAAATGTAGATAAAGGATTCATTAAAGTAGACGCTAATTACAAAACAAATGTTGAAGGTGTTTACGCCATTGGTGATGTAAACGGACCGCCATGGCTGGCACACGTTGCCGCTGCTGAAGGCATTAACTGTGTTGAAAAGATTGCAGGTCATGACGTTCCCGATATAGATTACCTGTGCATACCCGCTGTTACATTCTGCCAGCCGCAGGTTGCATCAGTTGGTTTGACAGAAAAGAAAGCAAAAGAACTTGGCTATGAAGTTAAAGTCGGAAAATTCCCGTTTTCTGCAAGCGGAAAAGCAAGGGCTGTTGGTGAAACCGCAGGATTAGTAAAATTAATATTTGACGCAAAGTACGATGAGCTATTAGGTGCGCACATCTGTGGAAATGAAGCAAGTGAACTTATAGCCGAAGTAACATTGGGTAAATCACTTGAAACTACACATGAAGGATTGATAAGGACAGTACACGCTCACCCCACACTTGCGGAGGCTGTTATGGAAGCAGCTGCTGATGCGTATGGCGAAGCGATAAATATATAATTGCGGATTTGGGATTGTTGATTTCGGATTGAATGTTACAGGTTAAAGATTATTGTTCTAAAATTAAAATTTTATAAATATTAATAATATTGAGCTATAGATAGGATGAATGAATCCTTCCTGCCTGAACTGCCGTTACGGCAGGCAGGCACTATGTTCAGGATTAATAAAAGGAGAAAAAAATGGCATTAAAAGTTGGAGATAAAGCACCGGAATTTACATTACCATCATTCACACCATCTGCTGACCTTGTTCAGATATCGCTCAGCGATTTTAAAGGTAAGAAAGTTGTATTGTTGTTCTTTCCACAGGCGTTTACGGGCGTTTGCACTACTGAAATATGTACAATGAACGATAGCTTTAATTCATATAAAGATATGAACGCTGAAGTTTTGGGTATAAGCGTTGATGGTACTTTTGTACAGAGAGCATTTGCCGAGAAGAACGGAATTAAATATCCTTTGTTAAGCGATTTTAATAAACAAGTTATCAGGTTATATGATGTAGTTCATCCGGAATTTGCTCACGGTCAGAAAGAAACAGCTCAAAGAGCGGTTTACTTAATTGATAAAGATGGCGTTATAGAGTATGTTGAAGTAACCGAAAATCCGGGTGTGCAGGTGAATTTTGATGGAATAAAAGCTGCAGCCGCAGCGTTGTAAAAACTCGTTTGCGAGCGAACGAAGTGAGCGCGGCAATCTTAATAATTTATGAGATTGCTTCGCTTACGCTCGCAAAAATTTAGGGGAAATTTATGTTAAAAGTTGGGGATAAAGCTCTGGAGTTTAAGCTTATAGCTGATGACGGAGAGAATGTATCACTGAAAGATTACAGAGGGAAAAAAATTATTCTGTACTTCTATCCCAAGGATATGACAAGTGGCTGCACAACAGAGGCATGTGACTTGAGAGATAATATCAAAAAATTCGATAAGAAAAATGCCGTTGTTATCGGGGTTTCGCCTGATGGCACAAAAAGCCATGTAAAGTTCAAAGATAAATATGACCTCCCGTTTACTTTACTTAGCGATGAATCAAAAAAGATGCTGGAGAATTACGGTGTATGGCAGGAAAAAAGCATGTACGGAAGGAAATATATGGGTGTTGTCAGAACTACATTCATTATAGATGAAAAAGGAAAGATAGAAAAGATATTTGAAAAAGTTAAAGTTGAGCGGCACGTTGATGAAATACTTGCTAGTTTATAATGTATTTTTTGCGAAAGTTATTAAAAAAAATTTTAAATCAAACAACTAAATTAAAAAAATGAATAAAAACTTTTTAAGATCATTCATGCTGCTTGTTGTTATCAGCGCATTTTGTTATATGCTTCCTGCGTGTAATGTTTCAACAGCAAATCTTTCAGATGTGAAACTTTGTACTCAGAAAAACAGCAGCGGTGTTTGTGATGCTGATGCATCGACCTTCCACGCTACAGATGCAGTGATTTACTGCTCAGCTAATCTGAAAAACGCTCCTAGCGGGACAAAAGTAACATTTGAATGGAAACACGGCAGTGAAAGCATGGGTAAAGCTGATGTTGAAACATCAAGCGGTACAGTTAGCTCAAACTTTACAACCAATAGCGCTGTTGAGCCGGGTAAATATTCAGTTACAGTTAAAATTAACACAGATAACGCTACACCGGTTACCAAAGAATTTACAATAGAGTAATCTGTAGTAAAAAAGTTTAGATAGCTTTTTCAGGAAGCCATTCAATAGAATGGCTTTTTTATTTTGCTTTAATAATGTTTTGTAACTTACTATCTTTGCCTTATAACAAAATTAAATAATAACATGGCTGATACAGACAAAAAAGCAAATTTTTCGCAATCTATAACTGATGGCTATACCTTTAAGGGTGAAACCATAACATTAGGGGCAGCTATACTTGATAAAGAAGTATTGACTGGTACTCATATAAAGCTTCCGCTTAAAACAATGAACAGGCATGGCTTAATTGCAGGCGCAACAGGAACAGGTAAGACCAAAACTCTGCAGCTAATTACGGAATCACTTGCGGCTAAGAGTGTACCTGTAATTGTAATGGATATAAAAGGTGATTTGAGCGGCATAGCAAAAGCCGGTACAGCAAATCCAAAAGTTGATGAAAGAATGTCAAATATTGGTTTGCCATGGCAGGCTGAAGGAAACACAATTGAGTTCTATACAATTTCAAATGAAAAAGGCACAAGGCTAAGGGCAACTACATCGGAATTCGGTCCCGTGCTGTTTTCAAGAATGCTTGAGTTGAATGAAACGCAATCAAGTTTAATAAGTGTAATATTTAAATATTCCGATGATAAACAATTACCGCTGCTTGATCTTGCTGACATGAAAAAGCTAATTCAGTATATTCAGGATGATGGTAAGACTGAGTTTGAAGCATCATATGGCAAAGTTTCATCAAGTTCACTTGGAATAATCCTTCGCAAGATTGTCGAGCTTGAACAGCAGGGGGCTAACCAGTTTTTTGGTGAAAGGTCATTTGAAGTAGAAGATCTAATAAGGTGTGATTCAAACGGCAGAGGGATAATATCGGTAATCAGGTTAATTGATATGCAGGCCAAGCCAAAATTGTTTTCAACATTTCTACTAAGTCTTCTGGCAGAAATATACAGTACATTCCCCGAAGAAGGTGACTTAGATCAGCCGAAGCTTGTAATTTTTATTGATGAAGCACATTTGTTATTCAATGAAGCAAGTGATGCACTCTTAAGCCAAATAGAAAGTATTATTAAGCTAATACGCTCTAAGGGAGTTGGAATATTTTTCTGCACACAGAATCCAACTGATATACCAAATATAGTGCTAAGCCAGCTTGGAATGAAAGTACAGCATGCTCTAAGAGCATTTACTGCAAAAGACAGGAAAGATATTAAACTGATATCAGAAAATTATCCACTAAGTGATTATTACCAAATAGATGACCTGCTTACAAGTATGGGTATTGGTGAAGCCGCAGTTACTGTGCTGAGTGAAAAAGGTAATCCTACACCACTTGCTGCTACTTTATTATGTGCGCCGCGCTCAAGAATGGATATACTAAGTCCTCAGGAAATTGATGAAATTATTGCCGGTTCAAAAATAGCAGCAAAGTATAATGAAGTTATTGATAGAGAAAGCGCTCTCGAAATTCTGAATAAAAAAATTGAAGAGCATAAGGCTGAACAGCAAAAAGAAGTCGAAGAAAAAGAAGAGGCTAAACCTAAGTCAACGAAAGTAGAAAAAAGTACAGTAGAAAAAGTTCTAACAAGCACAACAGCCAGACAGGTAGGAAGATCAGTTGCGAGGGAGCTGACAAGGGGCTTGCTTGGTGTGCTAGGAGTTGGAAGCACAAGAAGGAAAAAGAAAACAAGCTGGTTTTGACCTTGATTTGACTGATTCACGTGATTAAGGAGATTTGGAACACAGATTGAACGGATTTTACTGATTTTACAGATTTTTAAAGTATTGTTAGGTTACCATAATGGCAGGCAAACCTGAAACCACGTTTTATACTTTCCCAAACGGGGTTTATGAATGAGGAATGGAAAAGTTAAATAGTTATTCTGTAATTGAGCAATAAGAAAAAACATAAGACTGGGATTAAAAAGCAGGCAATGAAGAAACAAACTTTTTGGTCTCAGAAAAATATAATTATTGTTATTCTGGTTGTAGCTGCAATTGTGACTTCTTATTTTCTTTTCTTTAAGAAAGGATCAAATGAATCAAAGTGGGTAAAAGAAGGTGAAGTAACTTTCCTTAGTAAAGATGACCGCAGACGGCTTGCAAAGATAGAAGTTGAGGTTGCAAAAGACACGACAAAAAGACAGCAGGGCTTAATGTACCGCTCTTATATGGATGAAGATAAAGGAATGATCTTCATTTTTGAAAGAGAAGATATGCAGGCATTCTGGATGAAAAATACGATACTGCCCTTAGATATACTTTTTATTGATAGTAAAGGAGCAATTAATGCAATACATAAAAGTACTACACCATATTCAGAAAAATCGCTTCCATCTAAGTTAAAATCACAATTTGTAGTTGAAGTTAATGCCGGTTATTGTGATAGGCACGGGATAAAAGAAGGCGACCTGATAGAATATAAACTTGATCACAAATAATATTATATATTAAATGACAAATATATTTATTGCAATTTATGAGGTAAAAATTGCAAATCCTGCAAGAGCATGAGAGAATTTTTCAAGTTTACCTAAAGGTAACATGTTTATTCCCCATAAAGAAATTACCACTACTGAAACCATAGTTGAAATTGTAGCGATCCCAAAAACCGCAGTAACTGTAGTTAAACCTATTATACGGTGTTGTGCAGCAGGGAACATCAACAAAGGAATTAACGGTTCACATGGACCCAATATAAAAACAACAAACAATATCCAGGGTGTCAATGATTTTTTTTCTTCTTTATGAACATGTTCACCATGATGATCGTGATTATGTGTAGAATATGTTCCTTCTACTGACACATGAATATGCGAATGCGGTTTATTAATATATGCTTTTTTTATTCCCCAAATCATATAAATAAACCCGAAAGAAATCATAGCCCATCCGGCAATTCACCTCTTGTACCTTCAATAAGTTCAAGTTTATCCAGCGCTATACCGGCATCAATACCAATTATACCCAACACTACAGAACTTAAAACATGACCAATACCGCATAAAATTGTTACCCAAATAGTCTTTTTTTTGACCATTTTCCGGCTTTTGCCATCATTATGAAAGGCAGATAGTGATCGGGACCGATTAATGTATGTAAAAAGCCAATTGAAGAAGCTGTAAATGAAAGTATGTAGATATCATTATTCATAACACACCAAATTTATATACAAAAATGATAAGTTTTTTTAAATTACGGAATGATACAAATCATATTATTATTGAATTTATTTATAGAACAATTAATGCTATTTTTGAATGAATTTGAATTCTAATGTTTTCTTAACATTAAATTAACAAATTAGTGCTAATTTTAACAATAAGAAAATTATTAGAACATTAAAAATTCATTGACATGAAGGAAAAAATACTTGTAGTAGATGACGAAAAAGATATACTTGAATTAATTGATTATAATTTAACCAAGAACGGTTATCGAGTAAAAACAGCATCATCCGGAGAGGAAGCCCTCGAGCTGGTAAAGGAAAATGATTATGACCTTATTATCCTTGACCTAATGCTTCCCGGTGTTGATGGACTTGATATAACCAAGATCATTAAAGCTGATAAACAAAAAGCAGCAATACCTATAGTTATGGTAACTGCAAAAGCAGATGAGGCTGATAAAGTTGCAGGACTTGAAATTGGCGCGGATCATTATGTTACAAAACCATTCAGCCCGCGTGAACTGCTTGCGATTGTAAAAGCTACTTTAAGAAGAAGGCCGCCAAAGGAAGAAGAAGAAAAGCCGATAATTGAGCGCGGTGATCTTAAGATTCATGTTGGCAGGCATGAAGTTACAATTAAAGGAGTATTGATAGACCTTACTCACCTTGAATTCAGAATATTATTAACATTAGCCAAGAAGCCGGGCTGGGTAATGACAAGATACCAGATAGTTGATTCAACAAGGGGCGAGGGTGTATCAGTTACAGACAGGTCAATAGATGTACACATTGTATCACTCAGGAAAAAGCTTGGCGAGGAATATGAATATATTGAAACTGTAAGAGGTGTTGGATATAAATTTAAGGAGATCTTTTAATGTGTAGAATTTTACAAAGGAGTTTTAAATGATTAAGAAGAAATTCCTTTGGAAGTTGTATTTTTTGCTTGCTGCATTTACAACTATTCCACTTATAATACTTGCGTTATATGCTTCATCATTATTTAATGATTCTATAATTACCGCAGATAAAGATGCTCTTACCGAGCGCTGTAACCTTATTAAAGAAAAATTAGAAACAACAGAACTTGATTCAATTGACCTCGAAAAGTTTGCCATAAGATATGATAATCTAAGCGGCGCAAGAGTTACAATTATACAAATATCCGGAAAAGTTATTGCCGATTCGCGTGAAGAACCATCTATAATGGATAATCATGGTGATAGGCCGGAAGTAATTGAAGCTCTTGCAGGAAGAACGGGTATTTCCCAGCGGTTTAGCTATACCCTGAAGGAAGATTTCATATATGCGGCAGTTCCGGTATACAATAGAGAAGGCAAAATAATCTATGTGCTAAGAACGGGATATCCTTTAACAGTGGTTCAGAAAGATGCTTCCAGCGCAAATACAGCGCTATTTTTAACAGTTATCTTTTTTAGCCTGATTGTTCTTGTTATTGGATACATATCAATTAAGAATCTCTTAAATCCTATCTCAGAGATCAAGCAGGCTGCCCTTAAATTTTCCAAAGGTGATTTCACACAGAAGATATTCCCGCCTCAGGATGAAGAGCTAAGAGTTTTGACTGAGAGCCTTAACCTGATGGCTAAGCAGCTTGATGAAAAGCTGGATATTATTGGTGAGCAGAACAACCTGCAGCAGGTAGTTTTAGAAAGTATGAAAGAAGGTGTTCTTGCTGTAGACTATGAAGAGCGTATACTGCTGCTTAATACTACAGCCGCATCAATTCTTGGAATAAAAGATATAAATGTTCAGGGCAAAACACTTCAGGAAGTTGTCAGGATCTCTGAAATACAGAAGTTCTTTAAGAAGCTCATCACCGAAGGCAACCCGCAGGAAGCGGAAATTATTCTGCAGCATGAGAGGGATAAATTCCTGCAGTTAAGCGGTACACTCCTGTTTGATATGGATAATAAAGAACTTGGCGCGCTGGTAGTGTTTAATGATATTTCAAACCTGAAACATCTGGATACCCTTAAAAAGGATCTTGTCGCGAATGTATCGCATGAACTTCGTACGCCTGTAACAACCATAAAAGGATTCATTGAAACACTAAGGGAAGGCGCAATTGATGATCCTAAGAATGCTGAGCGATTTCTGAGTATAATTGCAAAACATATTGACAGGCTTAATATGTTGATAGATGACCTTTTAATACTTGCCAAGCTTGAAGAAAAACCGGGTGAGATTGAAATGGAAAATGAAAAAATAAAACCGGTACTCAAATCGGTTATTGAAGATTATGAATTTAAGGCTAATGAAAAAAAGATAAAAATAGAGATAAATTGTGATGATAATATTTCGGCTAAAATTAATAAGCATTTAATTGAACAGGCTATTGGAAATTTGGTTGATAACGCTATTAAATACAGCGATAAGAAAACAGAAATAGAAGTTAGAGCTTATTTAGAGTATGAAGAACTTATTATTTATGTAAAAGATGAAGGTTATGGAATATCACAGGATCATATGCCGAGGTTATTTGAAAGATTTTACCGCGTGGATAAAGGCAGAACCAGGGATGAAGGTGGTACGGGTCTTGGGCTGGCTATTGTGAAGCATATTATTAATACAATGAACGGTACAATTGAAGTTGATTCAACCCCGGGGAAAGG
>JANPBV010000415.1:0-8501 GCA_031430615.1 Ignavibacteria bacterium
TGCTCTTAAAGCGTATTTTAAAGCATTAAAAATTTATGAAGAAGTTAAAGAAAACAAAAAGATAGCAATTGTCCTATCAAACATAGGTTTAATATATACCAATATTAAAGATTATAAAAACGCGCTGAAATTTTATTCTCAGGCTCTTGATATTGCTGAAGAAGAAAACGACAGCGAGTCTTTACTGGTTACAAATATTAACATAGGCTTAACCCATACTCTGCTTGGTAATTTTGAAGAGTCGCTTTATTTTTTTTATTAAGCACAGGATCTTGCAATACAAAGAAGCGATAAAAGAAGGACATCAATAGCTCTGGATCATATTGCGGAAACGAATATTCAGTTAAGGAATATCACAGAAGCCTACCGTTTATTTGAAGAAAGCAGAAAAATAAAACTTGAGCTTGATGATAAGAGAGGTTTAGTTAAAATATACGGTACAATTGGCCAGTTAAAGCTCCTGGAAAATAACATAGATGAAGCAAAAGTAAATCTGGAAAAAGCGCTTGATATTGCAAGTGATCTTGGAATGAAAAAATCTGTACATGAGCTACACAGATCGCTTTCATCCGCATATGAAAAAGTGCATAATGCTGAAAAAGCATTATACCATCTAAAAATTGCTTACCAGAAGGAAGTAGAACTACTTAATGAAGAAGCAGAATTAAGGGCGAAAAATGTTTCAACTCAGATTGAAATTGAACAGGCGCAAAAAGAGGCGGAAATACAGAAGCTTAAAAATATAGAGCTTGGACAGGCATTGGAAGACGTAAAAAAATTAAATGTAAAACTAAAAGAATTAAATGATGAAAAAAATGAGTTTATGGCAATAGCTGTCCACGACCTGAAGAACCCATTGCAGAATATCCTTTCGACAGCAAGGATACTTAAAAGGGATCCTGATATGCCGAAGGGTGAAGCTGATGAATATACTACCAATATTGTCAATCAGACAGACAGGATGTTCAATATTATCAAAAAACTGCTTGATCATAATGCTATTGACCAGGGTGAAATGAAAATAAAATTTTCTGAGTTTGATGTGAATTCACTTACTAGCGAGCTTATTTCAAATTTCAAAGATGAAGCTGAAAGAAAAAAATTAGACCTTATTTTACAGAATTCTCCCGAGCCGCTGAACGTAAGGACAGATAAAGATATACTATACGAAATTTTGCAGAATCTTGTATCTAATGCTATAAAGTTCTCTGATGAAAATAAAAGTATAATATTAAGAGTAACCGGTGATGATAAATACATCAGGCTGGAAGTAACAGACAAGGGTCCGGGGTTCAGTGACTTAGACAAGAAGAAAATGTTCAACAAGTTTGCGCGGCTTAGCGCAAAACCAACAGGAAATGAGCACTCTACAGGATTAGGGCTTTCAATTGTGAAAAAACTTTGTGAATTGATTGAAGCAAGTTTAAAACTGGAAAGCAAAGAAAACGAAGGAGCAAAATTCACTATTATTTTAAAGAAGGAACAATAATTGTCAAAAGGATATGTAATCCAAAATAAACCCTTCATAGTACCAACCAATGACAGTAAACTGATCGAAGAGTTTTTCGGATTAGCAAGCATTCCGGCAGGTGATATAAGCTTTGCGCATATGGCAGCGCCGCCCGGATGGAGCGAACCATATCAAATCCCTGAATTTGACGAAATAACTTATATTATTTCAGGGAAAAAACAATTTGAAATTGGCAGCGATATTATTGTTCTTGAAAAAAATAAAAGTATCTGTATATATAAAGGAACAAGAGTGCGTTATTCAAATCCATTTAACGAAACTGTAGAGTATATTTCAGTTTGCATACCGGCATTTACAATTGATAAAGTTCACAGAGAAACTAACTGAATTCCTGCCTTAACTATGTCTGTTTTCAATCATATCAAGTAATTTCTCACTTATCCAATCTTTATGTACTACGTTATTGCTGTTTGATAATTCCTTAAGCAATAAATTTACTACAGATTTATCCCGGGATACTTTCAATTTCATTAAATCTGAAGTAAACTTAAGAAAACTCATATGTCTTTGCTTTAACTGTTGAGATATAGATAAATTTTTTGATAGAAAATGCCTGTATGAATCAATATGAGATAATGCCTGTTCAATATAACTTAGTTCATAGTAAATTTTTAGTGTCCAGCTTTTTATATCAAGCTTAAGTATAAAATAATCATTTTTTACTTTGTTCAGGTCAGCCAGCGCTCCTCTGAAATCTTTGCTAAGAAAATTTAAGATAGCTGAACTGTAATATTGCATGCTTTCCCTGTATTCGTCCTGAACTTTTGGAATAAACTTTAAGCAGAAATTTTCCGCCCACTTCATCTCTTTAACATTAACAGCTGCAATAAAAATATTTTTGAACCTTTGGGCTGTCATTTCATCAGTACCAAACGAGTAAGTGCTTAGATCAATCATTAGCCCGTAAACATTGAATATTTCTCTCCTGTATTTTTCAGGGTTAACATTCATTCTCATCAAACAGCAAGTTTCAAGATACTGCAATAAACGATGTTTATCATCTATTTTCAAAAAATTAATATCAGCTTCCATAGATTCCTTAAATATATCAAAACACTTGTCATTATTTTCTTCAAGCAAAGCATTTAAAAGATTATAGTATATATTAATGACCTTAAAGTGCTCTGGCCTGTTTATCTTTAAATTTTCAAGGACCACTTTAAAATTAAAATTTTCAATAAACTTATAAGCCAGGCTGAAATCATATTTTGCATTAAAGGTTTTTTCGTTTATTACAAGGTCGTGAATATTTCTCACTATTTCAATAAGCATAAAATAAATAAGATTTTCTGACCTTGAATTGATATTCTGAATTATCTGCTGCTGCTTATCCCTTCGCAGATAAAAATCCACATTAATAACTTCCAGTTCAAAAAGAGAAAAATACCTGGTTCTGTTATCTTCCATTGTTTCCAGGTTCTTAATTGTATCTTTATAATTAGTCAGGTAAAGACTATCCAAACCTCTTTCCTTCAACTCTTCAAGTAATGTCAGCTTATCGCCAAAAGTACTCACCTTAGTTCTTTTTAATACCAGGAAATCCTCACCAAGCTTTATCAGGTCAGAAAGAAGTATCCTGATGACAGTATCATTATATTTTTTAGCGGGATATATTTTGTTGAAGAGTTTTTCTTTTTCAATTGCCGGGGAAGTAAAATCAGGGTGTGATTTTCTAATAATATCGTATAGCTTTATTACATTCTTATTGGTGTTATGAAAAGGTGAATTAACAAAATCTCTGAACTGCTTCAGCTCCTCTTTGGAAAATGACCTCACAAGATCTATGAATTTGCTCTTCAACATAGAGATTTAAATTATAACATTTTTTACATTAAAAAAAACCAAAAAAGTGGTTTATTAACAAATTATGGACATATATTTAATTTTTGCTATAAAATCAACTTAAAAAAAATATAACATTTCCATGATAAATTCCCTATGGCTTATTGCTGTAACAAACTATAAAGTTGTACCCTGACCTTTTGCTAAAAAATTCAATACTATTGAGAAATAAAGTTGACCTGAATATTTTTAACTATAGAATGTGTCCAAATATTTTATAACAAATTGTGAAATAATTCTTTGGGAAATAGAACATGTACTTCTATTTTGCGTCTAAATTTCATGAGAGATTATAACGAAACTTTTGGATCAGCAAAAAGGAAAAAAGAAAAGTGACAAAAATGGTAAAGCAAGAGTATTTGTTGATTGCAGGAATATGCCAAGTGAAAATGATTGCTCTTTGTATATTTCAGGAACGAAAAAAGAAGTATTCAGAACCGCTTTATCACATGCTATAGATGAACATGGACATAAAGATACACCTGAATTAAGGAAACAAATTAAGGCAATGTTAAAACAGGAAACATTTAAAAAATAGCAAAACAATTCAGTAAGGAATAAAAAAAATGATATTAGTAAGAGATATTTTTCACCTCAAATTCGGCAAAGCTAAAGATGCAAAAGTTTTGATGATAGACGCAAGGGAGCTCAATAAGAAATTTGGTTTTGATAAAGGCAGGGCTTTAACTGATCTTGTTACAGCGCATTCATACACAATCATTCTTGAAAGCGAATGGGGTTCATTAGCTGATTGGGAAAACGCAATGAAACAAGGGCTTGGGGCGGATGAATGGCAAAAATGGTACCAGAAATTTATCCCCCTTGTTGAAACTGCAAGCAGAGAAATTTATAACATTGTGGAATAATATTGAAATTAAGAAAATTGATTATTTAAACTTAAATAGAAAAGCAAAATGAAAAACAATGCAGAATTAAAGAATTTTGAAAAACCCGATGAAATTAGAGAATTTCCGTTAGGAAAACTTGAGCTGATAAAAATAGGAGAGAAAATGATCGGTAAAGCTACATGTAATCCGGGATGGAAATGGTCAATTTCAGTTCAGCCTATAGCCAAAACAAAAAGCTGTGAAGCACCGCACTTTCAATACCATGTCTCGGGAGTACTAAGGATTAAAATGGATGATGGTACTGAATTTGACTGTAAAGCCGGTGATATTTCGTGCCTGCCTCCTGGTCACGATGCATGGGTAATTGGAGACGAGCCTGCTGTAGTTATCGATTTCCAGGGAATGGCAGACTATGCAAAAACAAAGTAAAATAAGAAAGGATACATTTTAAATGAACAGGTACATGGTAGAAACATCCCACAACAGGGAAGATTGCCTAAGAATTTTAGATGAATTTGTAGTGCACGGACATATAACACATTTTGAATGGGGCTGCGAGAGCGGCGTATGTTCCGGCTGGGCGATTATTGAAGCAGAAAGTGAAGAACAGGCACTTTATGCAGTCCCAACTTTCCTTAGAGGAAAAGCTAAAGTTGTAAAACTTTCAAAATTCACGCCTGAGAAAATACAGGAATTTCATGAAGAAATAAGTTAATGAATAAATCAATAATAAAAACAAAAAAATAAACAGGAGAATAATTTATGAAAACCATATTAGCATTAATACTCATTATTATCTCAGGCAGCCTGTATGCCCAGGACTGGACTAAAGTTAATCCTGAGATGACAATTGTAATGAGCGATACAAATTTAGTTTTAGCATACGTAGCATCAATAGAGCCAGGACAAAAAAGTATCATGCATACGCATTCAGCAGCTTTCTTCTATGCTATAACTGACTTAAAGCTAAAAGTATATTATGCTGACGGCCAGGTTGAAGTGATGGAAATACCTGCTGGGCAAGGCGCGTACGCAAGCCCTGAAAAACAGCACCAGACAGAAAACATCGGTAATAAAACCGCAAAGTTTCTACTCGTTGAGCTGAAGGAACATCCATACACAACATCTGATAATAAATAAAATATATTGAATATGAGAACATCAGAAATACAGGGAAAGCTATGGGGAACTTATGCAAGAAATTGGGCTGACTATGGAGAAGGTACCTCAAATGATCTGTTTAATGCAGTATTACAGAAAACAAAAAATACTGATAAAGGAATAAAGTTACTCGATGTGGGATGCGGAGCCGGTGGATATTGTAAAATGGCTTCTGAACAGGGATTTAATGTCAGTGGATATGATGCCAGTGAGCAACTCATAGCTATTGCCCGTGAACGGCTGCCGCAAGCAGATTTCCAAACAGGTGATCTGGAAGATTTACCTTATAGCGATAATACTTTTGATATTGTAACGGGTTTCAATTGTTTTCAGTTTGCAGGTAATATTGTCAATGCTTTACACGAAGCCGGGCGTGTAACCAAAAAGGGAGGTACTGTTGTTATTGCAGTCTGGGGCAGTCCTGAAAAATGTGAAGCCTCAGTTGTTTTCGCAGCACTTGCGCCATTTATGCCAACTCCACAGAAGTCCAATGATAAAAAACCTCTATATGCAGAAGGAATATTAGAATCACTGGCTGTTGAGGCAGGACTTTATCCGGAAACAACGGAAGAAATTGAATGTTTATGGAAATTTGAAGACGAGAATATGGCATTAAAGGCTATGCTTTCGGCGGGAGTGATGAGCTTTGCAATTCAAAATGCAGGAGAAGAAAAAGTTAGAGAAACAGTTAGAAATGCAATATCACAGTTCAGACAGCATTCAGGTAATTACGAACTAAAGAATACGTTCAATTGTCTCGCAGCAAAAGTTTAGATATTACAACCTGAAGATAATACTAACAAAATTATATTTTCAAATGACGTCACCAAATATGAAGAGCGGAATAAATATTCCGCCCTTCATATTATAAACTGATTTTTTAGTACAATCTTTTTGCAGGATCAGTCCATGAAAGAATATTCCTGAACTTACCTTCATAATTTGGATACTCAACCATTTTATTCGCTGAACAATTGAATGTTGTATCACAACCATAAGTACCCAATACTAACGGTATTTCATTTGGTACTTTTGGATACTTTGAGTATGTAGCTGCTATATAATATCTGCCTTCGGGAATATCATCCATACTATATGTAGTTTCATACAACCAATCACGTTTTTTTAGATTTAATGAATCTGTTCTAACCGGAACCCTGTTAAATGGGTTCACACTATCAGCATTATATACTGATATTGAATAATATCCACCGGTAAAGTATAATACAGAATCCATATGGGTCACATAACCGGAAAGCTTATCACCTGACCTGCCCGGGTCCGTTGGACTATCGCAAGCAGCAATGACAGTTAAAATAAAAATTAGTATTGTAGTTACATATCTCATTTTTTCACCCATATCAATATGCAACACATTTCGCGTTTATACCATAACCAAAGTAGCTATTTTCTGGTAGTACATTACGGCTACTACACTATTCGATTATTTTATAGATCAGCCACTTCTGAGTACCTGGGATAATTATTGATGAAATTTGCTCCGCAAATTGCTTAAACTGTGTCTGCCCCATATCTGAAATTGCTTTTTCAAAATCATCAAGAGAGCTAAACACATATTCATCAACAATATGTGCTGCTGATTCACCAATAAAACCTGTATAGACCCTGTTTTGCGTAGACTTAGAGAACCCGGAACTTTTCATTTTCTCTGCGCCCCAGGCTTTAATAATTTTAAGCGCCTCACCCTGTTTCCCGAAAACAATATCCAAAGACCATTGACATAAAAACATATTGAACCCCTTTCTATGATTTTTTAATTAACATATCTGAATATGATGATCTTAATATATCACCTGTTGAAATATTAAATATTTTTTTAAAGTATTTCATTTTATCCCTTGATTCATTTTCATCTCTTGTAGTTTTACACACTATTTCAAATTCAATGAACTTACCCAACCTGCTTACTGAATCAATATGAATCCTTACATTTTCCCAAAGATATAATTTCCTGGTTTTGTTTACAATTACTTTTACACCTAAAATTTCTTTTAGTAACCTTTCAACTCTGTTTGGATGTGTAATTTCAGATATATAATAATTGCTGAATTTAGTCATTTGGCGATTAGAACGCTTATAAAAAATCAACTCAAACCTTTCATTATTTATTGATCTTAACTTAAGTCTGCCCGGTGTTAGATTAAAATATACATCTCTTTGTTTTAATATTCCTTGGTACTTTGCGTCAAGTTTTTTTACGGCTCTTAACGCTGAGGTATGATCTTTACACTTAACTTTCAGTTCAAGGTTCTTCAAAAGGATTAATCCAATAGTTTAATTAAATCATCAAGGGTTTTAACGGGCAACTTACAAGCAAAATTTTCGCATACATAAGCCATAGTATCATTGCTGGTTTGGATTACCGTTGATGCAAATGTAATACTTCCGGCAGCATTCACAGGGTCAATTTTTACAATCACTTTATCAGGCATATATCTCATAGAAACTTCACGAAGCATACGATATGTGGTTTCATCTTTATCTTTCCCTGCAATAATTATCTGTTTAGGCTTATTCAGTAATGAATCCAGCGCCACCAGCATTTGAGGCATGGCATAAGGCATTCTTTCAAGCTTACCAGAAAATGCAAGGATAGATGAATATGCCATATCATACCATTTGGTATTACCTGTAAATGCAGAAAGCCTAAGCAGGTTATTTATTGCAATTGAATTTCCGGTGGGTTCTGCGGAATCATAATCTTCCTTCGTTCTTACCAGAATACTTTTATCTTTGCCTGATGTATCAAAAAAGCCGCCTTCAGCTTCATCATAAAAATCATTTATCATGTTTTCAGTCATATCAATGGCAAACTTAAGATATTTTTCATCAAAACATGCTTCATATATATCAATGAGTCCCTGCACGAAGAATGAATAATCATCAAGCGTAGCATCAATCTTTGCTTCACCATCTCTATACCTGTGCAACAAGGCTTTTTTCGCAGGATTGTATAAATTCTGTATGATAAAATCCGCTGCTCCTTTAGCTTTTTCAAGATACACCGCAGTATTAAACACCTGGTAAGCTTTTGCAAATGCAGTTATCATCAACCCGTTCCATGATGTTAATATTTTATCATCAAGATGAGGCAATGG
>JANPBV010000416.1:0-7351 GCA_031430615.1 Ignavibacteria bacterium
GTTATGATAGATTCATAGCTCCGGTTCAGCTTACCGGCTATCTCTCTGGCTGATATTTTCCCGTAATTACTGCGGATGTATTCATTATCAGCCTCTTTCCATTTAACAGGTGCCGCGCGCAGCCTTAAGCCAAGCCTTAACGCTTTTTTAAAGACTGATACTGTCGTCATACCTAGCTTCTCTGCTATTTGCCGGTATGTTCTCTTTTTATAATTACTCTTCAGGTAACGGGTATCTTCCTTCCCCCAGAAGCTCCGCGCTCCGGGTCTCCTTAATCCTATTTTCCATGCCTGGTGGTGTACTGCAGAGAAGGACTTGTTTAGCTTCCGGGCAGCTTCCTCCATTGAAATGTTCTTATCTTCCCATAATTTCTTGAGCATATCCAGGTCTTTCGAAGACCATTTCTTCGGGGCAGGAACGTGTATGTTAAGCTGCCTTGCTTTGCCTGAAACTGATCCCTGGCTGCGCCTTAGCGAGCGCGCAATGGATGCCAGCGGCTTGATGTTGTAATTTTTAATAATATAATTTACCTCAAACTCGTTCCACCTGCGAACAGCAGCTGAGGTTATTCCTAAAGAGTTTGCCTTTATTACAACAGAGCTCTCCGGGTGCCCGGTCTTTTTGGCAACATACTTCGCTCCTTTTTCAGAATAATTTCTTTTGAGGATTCCGAGATGAGGTTTAGTCCATCGTTTCATAGAATGCATTTTATTATAAACCGGTTATTAAATATTTAATATACACATTTTCATAATCTGCAGATTTTACAATGCAAAATAAGAAATTAATATTTGAGATAATACAAAAAAGGCGTATAAAGCATGTATGCATCTTTTAGCTCCACTACTTTCCTTCCTCCCCTTCCTCCGCTAACGCGGAGTAAGGCGTAGCGCTGCGTTCAGTAAGGCGTGGCGCTTTTTGAAAGCTTTGAGACTTTGTGGCAGGTTTTGGGTGTATTTTTTGATTTCAAATCCCACATGTCAAAGCCAGTCCTTCGGCCTTACTGGGCGAGAAGTATTAGACCTCCCCTAAATCCCCTCCTTGCTAAGGAGGGGACTCTTAATTGTGCTTTTTTAGTTTATGATAAGGTGTAAATTTAGAATAATAATTATAATTATTATAATAAATTATTTTTACTATATAGCAATATGCATCAATTACAAACAACAGAGCTTGCGGAATTAAAGAAAGCTAAAAAGCTATTAGAGAATCCGAACCTGGCAATAAAGATAACAAATTATATCGGGATACCAATTGAAAAAGCGATGAAGCTGCTTCCTGAGAAAGCGCATGTGATGATCTCAAAAGCAGCAAAGGAAGCGTTATTAAAAGCGCTTGAGTATTCCATGCTAACAATAATTGATAACCAGAAAATAAAAACAAGCAAAAGGATAAATAAGGTGTTAACCACACTAACGGGCGGTATTGGCGGCGCATTTGGTCTGGCTGCAATACCTATTGAACTTCCTGTCTCGACAATGCTCATCTTAAAATCCATTGCAGAAATTGCAAAGAGCGAAGGGCATGATATCAATACAATAGAAACAAAGCTAAACTGCCTTGAGGTTTTCGCGCTCGGCGGTAATTCAAAAAAAGATGATGCCAGTGATAATTCATACTGGGTGATGCGCTCTGTACTGGCGAAGGAAATAACAGGCGCCGCAAAGTACCTCAGTCAAAAAGGGCTGGCAAAGGAATCAGCGCCTGCGATAATAAATCTGGTGAATAAACTTGTAGCGAGGTATTCGTTAATTATCACAGAAGAGGTCGCAGCCAAAGCGGTACCGATAATAGGGGCAGTAAGCGGAGCGGGCATAAATATAATTTTCATGAATCACTTCCAGAAAATGGCAGAGGGTCATTTTATAGTAAGGCGTTTAGAGAAAAAGTACGGCGAGGCGGAAGTAAGGGAAGCGTATGGGGAGGTATAGGGATTTTGTGTTGCAAAAAGACCTCCCCATGTCAAAGACAGGTCTGCGACTTGCTAAGGAGGGGACTTGAGTTCGATGTCTCGTTAAGTTATCGTCTCCCCCTTAGAAAGGGGGAGTACGGCGAAGCCGGGAGGGGGTCTTAAGAACATATACAAAAAAAAGTTACCACCCCGGCACTTCGTGCCACCCCTCCTTAGTAAAGGAGGGGAGCTTTCACGCTTATGCGTTTTCCAGTGTTCTTTCCGCTTTATAAATATCACAGGCTACCTGCAGGTTCATCCAGAACTCCACACTGGTATTAAGCGCACGGGATAAGAGTACTGCTGTTTCAGCGGTCATATTGCGCTTGCCGTTTATAATTGTGTTAATTCTCTGTATTGGTATATTCATTTTATGCGAAAGCTCAACCTGGGTAATGCCCAAAGGCTCTAAAAATTCCTTTAAAAGTATTTCTCCAGGCAGAACCGGATTTCTGTATTTGGGTATCATAATATTATATTAAATTTTTATTTTCTTTTAACATTCAGTGATAATCTGTAATTAAAACATCTTCTGCATTATGATTGTTCCATCTGAATATTATTCTATACTGGTCATTTATTCTTATCGAATGAAACTCCGAAAGATTACCCTTAAGCTTTTCCAGCCTGTTCGCAGGCGGAACCCTGAGATCCCTTATTTCCGCAGCAGCATTTATCATATCAAGTTTTCTGCATGCCACTCTCCATATTGTTTGGGGAAGTGAACGTGCAGCCTTAGAACCAAGCCCGTTAAATACATCCTCGGTCGCTTTATCTGCAAAATTTATTATCACCTGCAAATTTAACGCTTTAACGTAATATATGCAATTACAAAAATAATATTTCAAGACGACCTTCATCCCTTCCGGTAGTAAGGCGTGACCCCTCACTGTCAAAGCCAGTTCGCAGACTTAATCCCGCAAAGCAGAAAAGCGGGACTGCGAAAACACTGCGTGTTTTCTTGTAAGGGGGAGCTAAAGATTGTCTCCCCCTTACAAAGGGGGAGTACGGCGAAGCCGGGAGGGGGTCTAAACAAGGCAAACTATTGCAAATTTGTAATTTATGACGAATATTAGTTCCCCGCCTTCGCGGGGAGAGAGGCAAAAGCCAACTAAACCTTTTCATTTCAATCTGCATCATATTATTGTAATTTAGGAGAAAATATGCAGTCTAATTTAGCCACGGCAGGATCTGCCGAGGGGGGAGCTCTGGAGCTGGTATCAAAGAGTCCGGATAGGGAGTTTGAGCTGATTCGCCAGGCGGCGGCAGGGAACTCTCATGCATTCAGGGAGCTGTATAAGAACAACGTAAAACGTGTTTATGCAGTGTGCCTGCGCGCATCTCAGGATAGAGATACTGCTGATGAGCTTACACAGGAAGTATTTGTAAAAGCCTGGGAGAAACTTTCTTCATTTCAGTTTGGCAGTAAGTTCTCATCATGGCTTCACTCAATTGCTGTTAACCAGTTTTTAATGATGAAGCGCTCTGAGAAAAGATTCAACGAGCGTGTAGGCGAACTTACTGATATTATCACAAGAGATAACCCTCAGGCAAAAATAAAGCAAAGCTATGATTCACGAATTGATATCGAAGACGCCCTTAAAAAACTGCCAAAGCAGGCAAGGACGGCTTTTGTGCTGCATGATATCGAAGGATACAAACATCACGAAATTTCTGTGATGATGGATATTGAAGTGGGAACCTCTAAAGCTCATTTACACAGGGCAAGAAGAATGTTAAGAGAGGAACTAGGAAAATGAAACAAGACGATGAAAAAAAAGGAACAACAATGAAATATAACAACTGCGGGGAGACAGAACTTCTTCTTGATGATTACCTTGAAGGCATGATCTCTACTGAAGACAGGCAGAAAATGGAAGAGCATTTAAAAGGATGCCCTTCCTGCAAAAAATACCTTGAAGAAACAGTTATCCTGATAGAAAAAACCGCGTTGATAGCAAGGGATGACGAAAAAGATAACGGAATATTGGCAAAGGAAAAACAGCAGGAACTGTGGAGCAGAATTGAAACACAGATAAACTCCCGCCTGCCCGAGCATGAAGAACATATATACAACATGGGCGGTTTTGAAGATGAATATATATCCGTGGGCAGTGAAAAGAATCTGAACAAAAAAGATAATAATGCTAAGGATAACTCCGGTAAAGATACTTCTGGTAAAGTTTCAGCGTGGGGCTCGATGAGATATTATTTCTCAGGCATTGCCGCCGTGCTGATACTTGCTTTTGTTGTCTTCGGCGTTAACCGTTACATGAAATCAAGAAATGATGTAGAGCTTAACACCAACATAGTAGAAATATCAGGCGGTCCCAAATGGATGGTAACATCGCTAAAGGGCTCGCCGTTAATTAACAACCTTGTAATGAAAGCAATTGATTCGCTTGGCATTGGCGGATATGTCACAACTGATGACTCCTCAAAGGCTGAGCTTTATGTTGCAGGCTTGGGAAGTGTGATAATAGAGCCTAACAGCAGGGTAAAACTAACAAGGAGTGTTGAAGGTGAGCGCCGCATACAGCTTGATTACGGCTCAATTGACGCGAATATAAACGCAAAGCCGCGCACATTCTTTGTAGATGCCCCGACTGTAACAGCGGTAGATCTTGGATGCTCTTATAGATTTTCTGTTGATAAAGCCGGAGATGGTTTATTATACGTGCGTTCCGGAAAAGTATCTCTTGAGTCAGCAAGCGGCAGAGAATCTGTGGTACCTGAAGGAAAATTCTGCGTAACAAAACAGAACATAGGTCCGGGCACACCGTTCAGAGAAGACTCATCACCTCAGCTTAAAAAAGCATTGATGGAATTTGATTTCGGCAACTGCAGCGGACAGTGTATTAAGACTATTCTGAATAATTCCAAAAAGACAGATGCGGTTACACTTGTTAACATGATGCCAAGAGTTGAGGAGCAGTACAGGATAGAAGTTTATAATAAGGTCGCAAATTACTGCCCTCCTCCTAAACATACGCCTAAGGATAGTATTCCTAAATTCAATAACCTGGAAGATATTGATAAGTGGGTTGATAAGATAATGGATGAAGTTCACACCCAGCTGGAAGAAAATATGACAAGAGTTGAAGAAAATATGAAACAGTTTGATAATGAAAAATGGCAGAAGGATTGGGAAAAAAACTGGAAGGAAAATGTAAAGAAGAACTGGAATTTTAACTATGTTCATCCAGGCGATAATGATACAATGAACTTCTATTATTATAATGAAACCACTCCAACCCCCGGTGAGATGGAAGAACTTAACCAGGAAATGCAGGAGATGCAGGAAGACCTTAAAATTGATAACGAAGAGTTTAAGAAGGAAATGGAAAAAGTTAAAGAAGAGATGAAACGCGTTAACGAAAAAATTAAGCAGAATATGGAAGAAGTTAAGAAGGAAGTTGAAGAAGAAAAAGTAAAGAATAAAGAAAAGATGCAGAAACAACACAAGGAATCAGAAAAGAACAGAAAGCCTATGGATACAGGTGATGATGAATAAGGCAAAAGTCAAAAATAAAAATGCAAAAAAATAATAGGGACCGCGAAACTACCTTTGGTAGTTTCTTGAAAGTAAAAATGCAAAAAAATAATACGTGACTGCTCCGCGGGAATCCGCTCCTTCTGAGAAGGAGTCCATTCGGAACGAAACTACCTTTGGTAGTTTCCTGAACGCAAAAAAATTTATAAACAATTTGAAAAATATAACCTGCCTGTAAATGGCGGGTTTTTTGTAACCAATAATACATGAAAACAATTATCATACTTGCAGCCTTCTCATTTTTTACAAATTTTGTTTGCGGACAAAACGAGAAAAAGTCCATAACTGATGCATCAATTAAGGTAAGTGATGGCTGCGAAGGCTGTGAGGCAGTGTATGAATCATTAATACCGCTTGAAGATCTAAGCCATATTGATACACTACCTGATAATAATGAATCAGGTCAAAAGCTGGAAGTAGGCGGTGTGATTTACCAGGCAGATGGCATAACACCTGCTGCGGGAATTGTGCTCTACCTTTATCATACAGACCAGAATGGGTATTACTCAACAAAAGGCAATGAAACCGGTTTAGGAAAGAGGCACGGATATATAAGGGGCTGGCTTAAAACCAATGATAAGGGTGAATATAAATTCTATACTCTCAAACCGGCGCCATATCCAAATGCAACATTCCCTGCGCACATTCACCCCACAATTAAAGAACCCGGCAAGACTGAATACTGGATTGATGATTATGTGTTTGATGACGATAGGTTTGTTGATGAAAAATATAAAAGTAGCGCGCAGAACAGGGGCGGAAATGGTATCCTGAGGCTTACAAAAAATGAGTTAGGAATTTACACAGCTAATCGGGATATTATTCTTGGTAAGAATATTCCGAACTACAAATAATCATTTCACCGCTTTATATGCGCTGCAACATAAAAAGTTTTATACAGTGTAATATCACAGTATAGCATTAATTATCCTTGCGCGAAAATGGTTTTCACTCCATAGCTTTAACTTTACGCAAAGTTCTGCATATAGCTCGCGTCTTTGTTTTCGCAGGTTTATGATACTTTCTCTTAGTTGTTTGGTGGAAAATCTTTCTTCAGTGTTTTGCAGGGTTTGGTTGAAGATGCGTATTTCTTTCATATGCAAAGATATATCGGGTATCATAACATCCGCATCGTGAACTTCACCCATCAGGTCAAGTGATAATTTAATTTCATCAAGGCATAACTTGAAATCACCCGTGAAGCAATATTCACCAAGCTCCATAGCATATCTTAAAGGCTTGCCGGCTTTACGCATCTCGTGAAGCTGTGTTTTTCGCAGCGGGAAATTCACAACAACCTGAGCAAATGAAAAAAAATCATCGAACATTTCAGGAATTACCCTTGCAAGGTTTTCCTTTAGTGATGATTTCTTTTTTATGTTATAGATTTTTTTCAAATCTTTTTTAGAAATCCCCCCTTTGCTTCTAAAAGGGGGGACTATAGTTTGAGTTTTTCGTTTAAATAAAATCTTTGAGAAAATTAATATCCATTATAAAAATATTAATGGGGGTTTAAAAAGATAGATTTTCGGTGATAAAATTATTAAAGTGTTCTTTATATCCGGTCTTGTTAAGCTCGTTTATGTGCAGAATTAATAATTTTCTTTTCTGTTCACGCCCGGCTTTTTTGCGGATAATAAGCAGGTCAATTGCGCGGGTATCTTTTTCTGCTGATTCCTTCTTCAGCTTTTCAATTTTATCAATGAAAACGTCATAATCCCTTACTTCGCCAAGTGAACGGATAAGCAATTGAAGCTCAATATACTCTGCTTTGAATTTCTTTTTAGGAAAAACACCCCGGAAAATTTTAAATACAGCCTGCACTCGTCGTGATGCTACGCGCATAT
>JANPBV010000417.1:0-9345 GCA_031430615.1 Ignavibacteria bacterium
TGCACCTATCACAATATAATTATCGTCACCCGGTTTGCTATCAAAGGTAGTTAAAAACATGGATTCTACTTCTTTATCTGTTTTTGCTATCCAAAAAACTACAGCAGACTGAAATAATCCTCCAACTGTGGCTGCTCTTAAAAAACTTCCGTATGGTTTTACATCATATACCCTTCCCGTATGATTCACCCCATTTACATTAAATCCTGATGGACCTATAGTATACCAATTATTTATAGCATCAGGATCTGAAGGCATTAACTTAACAGAGCTCCATATTTGTAATTCTTCTATGATTGAATTATCTGAATCAACTAAATTTTGCTGATTAACTTCGCCTTGTAAATTATTTTTTGTTCTAATGCCATGTTCATTTATAACACTTTCATTCATAAATGTTTTCGAAGAAAAGGCAACTATCAATATAGAAATCAGTATAAATATTCCTGTAAGAATGATCTTTAACTTTTTGTATTGCATAATATTCTCCTTTAAATAGCTTTTATTGATACATTTAATTATTTAACCAGTATCATTTTTTTAGTGTCTGTAAATTCATCTGTCTGAATTTTATAAAAATATATACCTGATGTAAGCTTTGAAGCATCAAAATCTATTTTATAATTACCCGCACTCATCTGTTTATCTGCCAGTTTTTCTACTTCTTTGCCAAGGGCATCAAAAACTGTAATTTTAACAAAGCTATCATTAGGTAAACTAAAATTTATTTGAGTTGAAGGATTAAAAGGATTCGGATAGTTTTGCGAAAGTACATACTTCTCAGGGATTTCACCTGAAACCTGCTGAACTCCTACTGTTTGTCCGTATTTAATAGTGGCAAAATCAGAATTAGAGCCATAACTTCCTCCGGTAATAAAAACATTTCCCGACCCGTCAATAGCTAAAGCATATCCCTGGTCAATTCCGTTACCTGTTCCGTTATATTTAATTGCCCACTGCTGAGTGCCTGCAGGATTGTATCTGACTAAAGCGTAATCCAGTAAAAATAGACTTGGTCCGCTTGAGCCGCCGACATAAATATTACCAGTAGCATCAAGTTTGAGCGAAGTGGCTGTAGATATCTGGTTAGAGCCTGTTCCGGTGTACCTGTTTGCCCATTGCTGCGTACCGGAACTGTTATATTTAATTGTGCAATAATCATTATTCAAGTTGATTCCGGCGCTTTTTCCTGTAATGTAAACGTTTCCGCTTCCATCAACTTCTATATCAGAAGGAATATCTGTTCTGTTCCCTGGACCGTTATATTTACCAACCCATTGCTGAACGCCGGAAGAGTTATATTTCACAGTAGTGTAAGATTCCCATGTATCCAGTTCAAAACCCGTTACAAATACATTTCCAGAGCCATCAATTGCAATAGCATTTGCTTCATCGGTACCTGTACCTCCGGTATATCTCTTTGTCCATTGAACTGTACCTAGAGAATTACACCTGATAGTCAAATAATCTCTATAAGCAGGAGAGCCATAATCACAGTAGCCGGTCATAAATAAATTATTGCCGGAGGGATCAATTTTCAGATCATTCATAACATCATCCAGATTTGCTGCGTTATATCTTAACACCCATTGTTGTACACCGTTTGAATTGTATTTAATAAGACAGTAATCCAATCCGGTACCGCTTCCTGTACTTTCGCCACCAACATAAACGTTACCTGTTCCATCAACTGCTATTGAGTGAGCAATATCATTACTATTCCCTGGTCCGTTATAGTTTGCTCCCCATTGTACAGTCCCCGCTGAATTCATTTTTATTGTATAGTAATTATAACCGGAGCCGGATACACTGATCCTTCCGGTAACATATGCATTCCCAAGAAAATCTACCACAATAGCTTCAGCCACATCTTCGCCCTGCAATCCATCATAAGTGCGTGTCCACAATTGAGTACCCGATGAACTATACTTAATTGTCATGTAATTTAGATCATTATTAGCTCCATAACTGGCTCCGGTAACATATATATCTCCCGCAACATTAATTGCAATATCATTTGCATAGTCAGAATTATTGCTTGACCCATTGTACCTTGCAGCCCATTGCTGTGAAACCTGTGCATTTATTGTGGAAATATTCACAATTAAAATACATGAAATAACAAAAATTGACTTCATTTTTAATTTCTCCCTTAATCTAATTTTGCTACAAAGTTAAATTTTGAGGGTGTAGTAAAAAAATCATAATTCACCTAACTTTAGCATTTTAATACATAATATTTCCTAGTTTTTGGCATTTTTATTGATAAATAACACTATTTATGAGATTAACTGTAGGAGTTTATTCTTGTATAGAAAAAGAAAATGATTTGTTTTAAATTTGATTCATATGAAACCATCAGACGAGCTATACAAGCTTATAAAATCACTTTCAAAAGCCGAAAAAATTTATTTTAAGAAATTTTCTAAAAGACATGTTATTGGGCAGCAGAATAAATATGTGAAGTTATTTGATATGATAGAGAAGCAAAAAGGTGCTTATAACGAAGATGAAATCATAGATAGTTTTAGAGGGGATAAATTTGTAAACCAGATACATGTAGCAAAGAATTACCTGTTTGGATTACTACTAAAGGCACTCGCTGATTTTTATTCCGATAAAGATACTAATTTTAATTTATACGATTATCTTAAAAAGATCAGGATATTGATCGATAAGAGCATGGTCAAATCAGCCGCAAAGTTAATTTATAAAGCCAAAGTGATCGCAAAGCATTCACATAATGACGAAGCACTATATAAGCTTCTGGAAATAGAATCCTCTTTAGCTGCCAAGGATTATACTGTTGAATCTCAGAAACAACTTGAAAAAATAAATGAATTAAAATCTGAATCATTAAAGCAGATTCAGAACACATCTATATACCGATCAATAAATTATGTTCTGAACCTGATAACAGCCCGATGGTCTTACGGCAGAAACCCCGAAGATATTAAAAAGATAAAAAGTATCCTTAATGACCCGCTGATTAAGAACGAGAAAAACGCTGTAGGATATACATCAAAATACGAACTCTATTCAATGAAAGCGCATATTTACCGTTTCCTACTTGATGATGCAAACAGCCTTTCTTACAGGAAGAGAATAATTGATCTTATGGAGAAATATCCTGAAACAATACGGAAAAATCCGGAACAATATATTGCAAAGCTGCATAATTTCATCAATTACGCTCTTGGTACTGAAATGGGTGTCGCCAAGGGATACCCGATTAAAGATTACCTGAAGAAGATGAAAAAACATATGGAAGCTGTTATTGCAAGCAGGAAAAGTCCGGGTGTAAAATCTATGAGCTGGTTTTACTATTATCAAATGCAGATCGGATACTATTATGCAACGGTAAACAAAGATGGTTTCAACAATACTTTGCAGCAGATTACGGCGGGGATTGGAATCTTCAAGGATAGCGTTAGTACAAGATTCCTGTTGAATATGTATTACTATTGTTCTTTTATGAATTTTGAATTTGAAAGCTATGATGAATCGCTTAGATGGTTAACTTTATTCATAAATCATAAAAATGCCGCACATAATGAAGAGATATATCATACTTTAATGATCTTTTCAATTATTCTGCATTACGAGCTTGGCAATTATGAACTGGCAGATTCGTTAATAAATAATACAAAACGATATTACAGAAAAGAAGCAAAACTATATGAATCAGAAAAAGTTCTGCTTCAGTTTCTAAGAAGGCTGCTTTCAACCAATGATAAAAAAGATATCAAGAATATCTTTGGTCAGTTAAAAATTGAGCTTGCAGTATTATCCTCAAAAGATTCAGAAAAACGTTTTCTTAATGCTTTTGATTTCGGAAGATGGGTAGATAAGAAACTGGGGCTGGTTTAATCCAAAGAGATATTATGCAGTAAAATACTCATCCATACTCATAATTTCGAGTTGGTCAGGTTTATACTTATAGATCGAATTCACAAATAAAACTGCAATTTTAAGGTTATTTATCAGTGGAATATTATAATCAATTGCCTTACGCCTCATTATATAGCCATCTCGCATTGCTTTATGCTCATGCTTCATGGATTGAGTATTGATAACCAGATCGAACTTCTTCTTTTCAAGCATATTAAGAATATTGGGGTTCTTCTTCTCGTTAATTTTATATACTAATTTAGATTTCACCTTATGCTCTTTAAGCAAATGATGTGTATTGGTAGTAGCAAATATTGTGAATCCCATTTCATTCAGTTTTCTTGCGCTATCTAAAAACTCAATTTTATCTTCAATGTCACCAAGGGTAAGTAAAATATTTTGCTTTGGTAACTTGAAACCTGTTGAAAGCAGTGATTTCAGGAAAGCTTCCTCCATTGATTCTCCAAAGCAGGCAACTTCTCCTGTTGATGACATTTCAACCCCAAGGATTGGATCAGCGCCGCTTAATCTGGAAAATGAAAATTGTGGCGCTTTCACTACAATGTGATCTAGATCAAGAGTTTTATAATCACCTTTAATATTGTGTCCAAGGATTGATTTAACAGCAAACTCTATGAAGTTATAATTTGTTGCCTTAGAAATAAACGGAAACGAACGTGATGCCCTAAGATTACATTCAATTACTTTAACTTTATTTTCTTTTGCTAAGAATTGAATATTGAACGGTCCCGTTATTTTAAGCTCTTTTACAATAGCCTTGGTTATCCTCTTTACCTGGTGTACTGTTTCAAAATACAATTTCTGCGGCGGTATGGCAAGTGTTGCATCACCTGAATGTACTCCGGCATTTTCAACATGCTCACTGATTGCATAAATTATAAGCTCACCATTCTGTCCAACACCATCAATTTCAATTTCCTTTGCGCCTTCTTCGAATTTCGATATTACTACAGGGAAATCCTTGGATATCTGCGCATGTTCTTTGATATATTCTTCCAGCGACTTATCATTATTGCAAACCTTCATTGCTGTACCGGAGAGTACATATGAGGGCCTGATAAGTACAGGGTAACCAATATGATTTGAGAACTTCTTCGCCTGTTTAAGGTCAGCAAGTTCCTGCCAAACGGGCTGGTCAATTTCAAGTCTATCTAAAATTGAAGAGAACTTATTCCTATCTTCACATTTATCTATTGAGTGAGGTGATGTACCAAGTATCCATGCGCTATTTTCATGCAGCTTAAGCGCAAGATTGTTAGGTATCTGCCCGCCCATTGAGATAATTATTCCAAGGGGCTTTTCAAATTCATATATATCCAATACACGCTCAAGGCTTAATTCTTCAAAATAAAGCTTATCGCATATATCATAATCCGTGCTTACGGTTTCAGGGTTATAATTTACCATTATTACCTTATATCCAAGCTTGCGGAGAATTTTTGCTGTAGTTACACAGCACCAGTCAAATTCAACAGATGAACCTATTTTATAAGGACCCGAGCCCAGTATCATTATTTTCTTTTCGTCAGGCTCTTTTGTTTCTTCAATATCACTAACATCACCATGATAAGTTGAATACAGGTAATTCGTTTCAGCCGGGTATTCTGCTGCTAATGTATCAATTTGTTTGAATACAGGCATCACACCAAGTGATTTCCTGATAATTCTTATCTCATCTTCATCAGTCCCAACAAGAAGTCCGATTTGCTTATCTGAATATCCTAATCTTTTTGCTTCTATTAAGAAATCAGCAGTAATCTCTTCTTTTTTTATCGCAAGCTTTCTGAAGTCATCAATATTTCTAATCTGGTAAAGGAACCACTTATCAATTTTGGACATGTTATGCACTTCATCAACAGAATAACCATCCCTTAGGGCGCGCGATATTGCAAATAACCTGCGTGGTGTTGGAGTTATGATGTCTTCTTTAATCGTCTGTGTCTTTGATTTATTCAGCACAAGCCCAAATTTACCTACCTGCAGCATTCTTATAGCTTTTTGCAGAACTTCGGGGAAGCTTCTGCCTATTGCCATAACTTCACCCACTGATTTCATCTTGCTGCCGATTTCTTCTTCAACCCTTGGGAATTTAGCAAGGTCCCAGCGTGGAATTTTGAGCGCAACATAATCTAATGCAGGCTCAAAGCATGAATATGTTTTTTTGGTGATGGAATTTTCAAGCTCTGTGAGTTTATAACCAAGCGAAAGTTTTGCTGCAATGTATGCTAACGGGTAACCTGTAACTTTTGATGCAAGCGCGGATGAACGTGAAAGCCTTGCATTCACTTCTATTACGCGGTAGTCAAACTCGCCTGTTTCTGAAACTGATCTTGGATTAAGCGCAAATTGAATATTGCACTCACCCATTATTTTAAAATGCCTGATCGTTTTAATTGAAATATCTCGTAACTGGTGATACTCTGCATTTGAAAGGGTCTGTGATGGCGCTATTACAATACTCTCACCTGTATGTACACCTAATGGATCAAAGTTTTCCATATTGCAGACTGTGATGCAATTATCAGCAGTATCACGTACAACTTCGTATTCTATTTCCTTCCAGCCTCGCAGGTCTTCTTCAATTAATACCTGCGGTGAATAAGAAAACGCTTCCTTTAATGTTTTTGTAATTTCCTTTTCATTGTTAGCAAACCCTGAACCTAAACCGCCCAAGGTAAATCCGGCTCTTAGAATTACCGGGTAACCAACAGCTCTTGCAGCTTTTAAACCTTCTTTAACACTTCTTACAGCTTTGCTGATTGGTGTTCTTACTTTTATCTTATTAAGCTCTTTTACAAAAAGCTCCCTATCTTCAGTTTTGTTTATTGAATCAACCTGCGTACCTAGAACCTGAACATTATATTTCTTTAAAATACCAAGCTTGTTGAGCTCAAGCCCGCAGTTAAGAGCAGTCTGTCCTCCAAAACCAAGCAGTATACCTTCGGGTTTTTCTTTCTTGATTATCTGCTCAACAAAGTATGGATTTACAGGCAGCAAATAAACTTTATCTGCCAAATCCATATCAGTCTGCACAGTAGCAATATTAGGATTTACAAGAATTACTTTCTTGCCCTCTTCCTTAAGCGCTTTAATAGCCTGCGAGCCTGAGTAATCAAACTCACCCGCTTCACCTATCTTCAGCGCGCCTGAACCTAATAATAATATTTTATTTATTTCTGTCAATATTGCTTGTCATACCCGCAAAAGCGGGTATCCATACTTAAGATTATTAAATTTAAAAAATGTTCTATATTTTATATGATTCAAAAATACTCACTGTAAATCATTTTCAAATCTTGCTTAATCAACATTCACATTAGTTTTGTAGAAAATAGATCATAATAAAAAAACATGATTGGATTCCCGCATACGCGGGAACGACACTTTAAAGCAACTCTATAAATTTATCAAATAACCAGCCTGTATCGTTTGGACCAGGGGATGATTCAGGGTGGAACTGCACTGCAAAGAATGGTTTTGTTTTATGCTTAACACCTTCGTTGGTACCATCATTATTATTTATGAACCATTCAGACCAGTCATCAGGCAGTGTCTTCGTATCAACAGCGTAACCGTGGTTTTGTGATGTAATATAACAATGTCCGCCTATTTCAATACATGGCTGATTTTGTGAACGATGCCCGAACTTAATTTTGTATGTATCTGCCCCTGCTGAGAGTCCGAGTATCTGGCTGCCTAAGCAAATACCGAATATCGGCTTATTCAGATCAAATGACCTCTTCAGATTTTCAATTGTAGTTTTGCACATCTTTGGGTCACCCGGACCGTTTGAAACAAATATTCCGTCAAAATCATATTGAGAGGTCATTGGGTCAAATTCCAGCGGCACTCTGATAACTTCAGCTCCGCGGCTTACAAAATTCCTGATTATATTATTCTTTACGCCGCAATCTATAAGCAGTATTTTCTTCGGATTCTTTTTCTTAGGTGAATATATGACCGGTTCTTTAACTCCGACCATACCGGCCAGGTTTGTCTCATTAGGGTCAACAATATCAACAGCACTTTCTTCCGGTTCAGTAGTTATTCTACCCAGCATGACGCCTGTTGTTCGCAGGGTTTTTGTCAGCTCTCTGGTATCAATTCCGTAAATACCGGGAATATCGTTTTCCTTTAACCACATATGGAGCGAACCCACAGCATCAAAATGGCTGTATTCAAAACTGTAGTTTGAAATAACCATTCCCCTTACCTGTATTCTGCCAGACTCGAACCCGTTTTGAATGGTTTTGGCAGTATCATCTCTGGTAAATTGGGGTACCCCGTAGTTTCCTATCAAAGGGTATGTAAAAACAAGTATTTGCCCTGAATATGAGGGGTCAGTAAGTGATTCAGGATAGCCGGTCATTCCCGTGGTAAATACCACTTCTCCATCGGAATTGCCATATTTCCCGAAGCTATATCCAGCGAAGGTTTTACCGTTAGTTAGACGAAGATATACTTTCCTGTTTTGTTTCAATTTTTGTTGATTAACTAGCCGCGAGTTACAATTAGTGGCTATTAGGTTAGATACGAATATACCAGAAAAAAGTATATGAAAAAGTTTATAAATTTATCCCTAAATTTTAAATGGCTATTATTGCAGGATATAAAAATAGACCATAGTTATATTTTCAGTGGAAATATTTTTGTATTTTTGTGTACATGTGGCTGATAAAAAATTTTATTGTGATCATTTATTCTCTTGTTGTAGCCATACTATCTATATTAATATACCCCTTCGATTACCGCAATAAACTGTCCAATCCCTTAATGAAAGTGTGGACGAACATTGTTCTTTTCATTTACGGTATTAAAGTAAAAGTTTACGGGGCTGAAAATATAGATCCCAAAAAAGGCAAGATATATATTTCAAACCACGCAAGTTATATGGATATTTTCGTTCAACTTGCTAAACTTCCTGATAATGTGAGAATGATATATAAGAAGGAAATTAACAGGATTCCGGTTTTAGGTTGGGCAATGTATTGCGCAGGATTTGTTTCACTGAATAGAGATAAAATTCGTGACGCAATGAAATCGCTTGATAAAGCAGCCCAAAGAGTTAAAAAGGGACTATCTGTTGTCATATATCCAGAAGGTACAAGGACAACTGACGGTAAAGTAGGTGAATTCAAGCGTGGTATGTTCTTTCTTGCGGATAAAGCGCAGTCTGATATTATTCCGGTTTCACTCAATGGTACATATGAGATTATGCCTCTTGGTTCCTCGAAGGTTAAGTCCGGAATTGTAAATATGGTTATAGGCAAACCCGTTCAGTACCGCAAAGACAAAGAGCTGTTGAATGAGATACGTGAAACAGTTATTAAGAATTTAAAGAAATAGTATAAAGCAATTGTCACCATGAACTTGTTTTCAGGGTCTGAGATTAATTAAATATTTTTATAGATGCTGAAACAAGTTCAGCATGAC
>JANPBV010000418.1:0-11395 GCA_031430615.1 Ignavibacteria bacterium
CAAAATCATCTGCAACAAGTCTGCAAAAATAAACTCCACTTGAGTATTGTGTAGCATTCCAACTTGCATTATAAACACCGGGCTCCATTTTGCTATTTACTAAAACACTTACTTCTCTGCCAATAATATCATAAACAGAAATTTTTATGTTTGATGCTCTTGGAACATCAAATTTAATTTGCGTTTCGGGGTTAAATGGGTTTGGATAATTTTGATATAATGCAAATTTATCAGGAATACTTGTATTAATATTTGTAATACCAATTATAACACCAGGACCGCCATTGAAACATTTTATTCTGCCATCACGGCATACCCCAACAAATTCATTAAAAGCATTTCCATCAACACTGTTTAAAGCAGCAACTCTATCGGCTCTTTGGTTAATAGTTGAACCAAATTCATATTGGAATAAAATTGCTCCGGTCTTACCATTTAATACAAATACTTTTCCCGGCTGCTGAGTGCTGTAAAGAACTTCTGCGGTTGTATCACCCGATATATCACCAAGAATACCCGCATCACGGATATATGAGGCGCCAAATGACTGAACCCATTGCTGTAATCCGGTTTTAGAATCAACCCTGAACGCTGTTTGGGGACCCGAACATGTAATATCATTAAAACCATTCCTGTCAAAGTCATCAAGAACTTCTACCGTACCATTATTGCTTGAACCCATGTTTACCAACCACAATTGTGAACCTGTGCTTCCGGATAATGAAAAAACCGAACCGTTGAATCCATACAGACCAATTATATCAGAATTTCCATCACCATTAATATCCGGCACATCCTTCATGCTCCACACAGCGTTTAGGGAACCTGCAATTGGATAGTTCCATGAATTTGACCCGGCATTATTGAATCCGTTTACGCCATATGGTCCACCATTAGAGTTATAAGCAATTGCCCCACCCGTTGTTGTTGATGTTATATCATATGTAAATTCTGAATTTTGCTGATATGTCCATAGCACCTGACCATTTACAGCATTCAGGCAAATTGCAGAATGCCTGCCCGGGTTTGTAGCACCTTCTCCGCTTGCTGAAATTAATACATCTTTCCTTCCATCATTGTTAAAATCACGGTCAACCCTTAAGCCATTAATATCTCCGTCATAATTTGTATTAGGACCGGCATACTCCCAAATAACCCTGCCTGTAGAGCCTGAGAGAATATAAAC
The DNA here is from genome assembly GCA_031430615.1 of Ignavibacteria bacterium. Taxonomy (GTDB): domain Bacteria; phylum Bacteroidota; class Ignavibacteria; order Tepidaquicellales; family OLB5; genus OLB5. Next base: position 1,187 of record JANPBV010000418.1, read on the forward strand.
TTCTTCATTTCCGCCTCCGCAGCCAATTGCAATTTCTTTTATACCGTCACCGTTTAGGTCATCCATTATCTGCATTGCGTCTTCCCAGTCAACTGAGCCTGTATTATTAGTTCCAAAGTATGAATTGAATTTCCAAAGTGTATCGGCCGTGCCTGATGAATTACCGTTATAGCAAATTGTCCAGTAATTTTCTGTAGCGCATATCATATCAGCAGTTCCATCACCATTCACGTCGGGAATCTGCTTTAAACTCTTAGGCTGAAAGTCATCCGCTGATGTCAGCGGGTTATCTGGTATAGTGCTTTCCCAGACAATATTACCCAAAACGGGGGCAACATCAATCCCAGTACCTGTTAAAGAAATTTTAGCCGTGGAATTATTTACAGCATTAGTTGAAAATATTGCCGAGTCACTAAATGTATTTGATGCATTCGGGTTAAACCATATTCTTAATGTTCTTGTTCCCTGTGGATCAATAGTAATAGGGAATCTTGCATTGGTTGTATCAAATCTATACCGCGCTGATGAGAATGAACATGAATTTAATATTAATGGCTGTGTTCCCTGGTTTGTAACATTGAAAGTAAATCCGCTCAATGAATTAGTTCTTCTTGCATTAAAATTAAATGTTGATGCGGATAAACCAATATAAGGACCTGTGAATACACCTTTTCCTAATAGTGTAATTACTTTGGTCGGATTCGCCAGGTCATTACTTAATATCCTTAGTTCACCTGAAGTTGTATCATAAACCAATGGAGTAAATCCAAGGGTATAATTTTTTGATGAATTAGGCTGTATCGTATCGGGTACAATATTCGGTGTTATAGAAAATCTGGGGTTTGTAAAAGTATAACTGTTGATAATTAATCTTCCGGTACCAATATTATTGATAGTTACAGGCTGGTTACCTGTAGAGCCAATTGTTACATTACCAAAATTTACGTTACTAAGACTTGTTGTTATTGTAGGACTACCCTGCCCGTTAAGTAAATATTTATATAATGTTCTGTACTGCCCTATATTATTGCCAACCCTATATGCCATAAGCCACAGGTTAGAGCCATCCCAATATAAACCTCTTGGGTCGCAATCACCATCAGGATCAGGCGCTGCAAAAGAAAATATTGTATCGCCAACAGCTTTGCGGAATGCGTAAATTCTTTCAGCATCACTTTGAAAATTATCAGTGACATATAATATAGTATCACCTTTCACAGTAATACCCTGTACCTGTTTACCGCGTAACGGTATGGAATCCAGGAATTGACCTGTAGCAATATCAACTTTATATGCAAATGAAAAAGGGTATGAAGCAAAATCAGGAAAGTAAACGGCAAACCACAAAGCATTTCCATCAATAGCAACGCCGCCTAAACCAACAGTAGAGCTTCCTGAAATATTTGCAAAACTGATAGTATCAACAGGAACACCGCTTGTATTCACTTTTATCAGTCTCGATGAAATTCCTGAAGCATTTCTTGCTATCCAGAAACCGGAACCATCCCATGCAATTCCATTATTAAATGAAAATGGTGTTGTAAGACTATCCCGTATAATACCGGTTTTTGAAACAGTATATATCTTTCCGTTATTGCTTGAACCAATTCTTAAAGTATCATTTATTTGGGTTATTCCCCAAAATCCATTATAAGTTGTTGTACCGGGAAATGAATAAGTTGATACAAGTGTTTGTGAATTATTTCCTGCAGAAAAAAGCAGCCATATAATTAATATGATAGAGATATGCTTTATCATGATAAGCTCCGTTTAATATAGTATGTAAACAATAATCAGAATTAAAATAATTAAATTAAATGTAAATAAATAAGACCTTAAAGGAAAAAAAAAGCCCCGCAAGTAAACTTACGGGGCTTTCCATTAATAAAACCTAAATCTTATTATTGACCTTCTTTTTTTGGTTCTTTTCTTATTTCTTTTGAAGGCGCGATTTTTTCAATATTCACTTCATTGTTTCCGCTGTTTTCAGGATCATTGCTTCTTTTGTAATTCCTGTATTCAACATTGCTGCTGTTGGTTTTAGGAGATGTGTATTTTCTCTTATAACCGTTCTTTTTCTTCTTTGAAGAATATTTTTTCTTTTTGGAAGATTTTTTCTTGCCGGTATATTTCTTTTTTCCAGAATACTTCTTTTTCTTGGAATATTTCTTTTTACCGCCGCTCTTATTCTTCTTTGAGCCTTTCTTTTTCTTTAAAGATTTTTTGGTCTTTTTGGAAAATTTCTTTTTGGGCTTTTTCTTTGTTAATTCGGTATTACCGGTTTGCTTGCTTTCAGCAGAGAATCCAACAACAGGCAGACTGGTCATACCAAATGTTAATACCATAGCCCATACGAGAAATGTTCTTTTGGTCATTTAATACCCCCCTTTCGAGTGTTAAAATTAATAAATCAATACAAATATACGTATTTTTTCAAAACTAACAACCCAATTTTTCATCTTTTATAGTTACCAAATTATAGGTATTTTGTATAAATGACTGAAAAATCACAAAAAACAGTACTTATTGCTATGAGCGGAGGGGTTGATTCAGCAGTAGCCGCCCTATTATTGAAAAATGAGGGTTATAATTTAATTGGCGTAACCATGAAAACCTGGGGATATGACGATATTCCTGAAAAGGATTCAGGCTGCTGCTCACTGGAAACCATCTATAGCGCTAGGAATGTTGCTAACCAGCTTGGGTTTAATCACTACACAATGGATTTTACAGAGAAATTCAATGAGGTAGTAATCAGCAATTTCATTGAAGAATATCTTAAAGGTCATACACCTAACCCATGCGTACTATGCAATAAAGCAATTAAATGGGGCGCTTTACTCGAAAAAGCCGAAGAATTAGGTGCAGATTACATTGCAACGGGCCATTACTCAATGATAAATCATAATATTGATACCGGAAGGTATTATATAAGTAAATCAGTTGATCTCACCAAAGACCAGTCATATGCGATATGGCAGGTTTCACAATATGCGCTTGGCAAGACTTTATTCCCATTAGGCGGCTATAAAAAAACAAAAATACGTGAAATTGCAAAAGAGCTTGGCTTAAAACCTGCCGATACACCTGACTCACAGGAAATTTGTTTTGTACCAAATGATGATTACAGGCAGCTAATTCAAATTAGAATGCCTGAACTAAAAAGCGCTTTAATTGGTGGTGATATAATTTATCAAGATAAAATAATAGGCAAGCATAAGGGATACATTAATTATACAATAGGTCAGAGAAGAGGTTTGGAGCTTTCATTGGGTAAACCCGTATATGTATCAAAAATTGACGCTGAAAACAATGTAATTTATGTTGATGATGAAACAGGATTGTATAACAGGGAATTCATTTGCAATGGAGTAAATCTACAGAAAGTAGCTGAACTAAATTCTCCTGTTAAGTGTGTTGTGAAGATAAGATATAAAGACCCGGGCTCACCTGCTGTAATAGAACAGTTAAATGAAAACGAAATAAAAATAATGTTTGATGAGCCTAAAAAATCAATAACACCTGGGCAATCAACAGTATTTTATGATGGTGATGATATAATTGGCGGCGGGATTATACAGACAATTATTCCGACATAGGCGGATTTCGCTCCTTAACGGAGCTCAACAATTAGCAATGAGAAATGAATAATGAACATTACATTTTTCAATTGGGAATAAAATACTATTTTTGCAATAGATGGATTTATTTAAGAAGTTAGAAATTAATGCTAAGAGAAAATTCAGGACTATAATCCTGCCGGAATCTTACGACCCGAGAGTAGTTGAAGCTGCTAAGATTATTCTAAAGCGCGGAATTGCAAAATTAATTTTAATTGATACAGGTAAGAGTATAAAATTACCTGATCATAAAAATCTTGATATAATTGATATAGGTTTTTCAAAACAGTTCATTAAAGAATATACAAAGCTAAAACAAAAAAAGAATCCGCAATCTGGTGATAAGCAATCTGAAATTGAATTAACTGATCCCCTTTTGTTTGCGTGTATGCTGTTAAAGAATAATTATTCAGATGCTGTAATTGCAGGCAGTGTGTATTCAACAGGAAGTGTTTTAAAAAGCGCAATTCAGACAGTAGGATTACAAAAAGGGAATAAAACTGTTTCATCATTTTTCCTTTTCAACTTCCCGAAAGCGCATATGCATTCTGGCAGGGTATTTACTTATGCTGATTGCGGTGTAATACCAAATCCAACAGCCCGGCAGCTTAGTGATATTGCAATACAAACATCAATGAATTTTAATAAACTTACCGGCATTAAGCCTAAAGCAGCCTTCTTAAGTTTTTCAACAAAAGGAAGCGCTAAGCATGCTTCACTTGATAAAGTTTTAGAGGCATATAAATTGACAAAGAAGAGAATGCCGCAATTGGTAACTGATGGCGAGCTTCAGTTTGATGCAGCTTTTGTACCGGATGTTGCCAAAAGAAAGAACCCGTATGGAATCATTAAAGGTGATGCGAATGTTCTGATATTCCCCGACCTTAACTCAGGCAACATAGCATACAAAATAACCGAAAGAATTGGCGGTGCATTAGCAACGGGTCCCATTGTACAGGGACTTTCCAAACCTGTGATGGATCTATCCCGTGGCTGCAATGCAGGGGATATTGTGAATATGTCAATAATAGCATCGTTATTTTAGTATAAGAAAATAAAGAATAATTTAATATATAATGAAAATAATAAAAGCAACAACGGCGGAGCTTGAACAGGCAGCAAAACTATTTGATGATTACAGGGTGTTTTATGACCAGGAACCTGATATTGATGGCGCATTGAAGTTCATTAATGAAAGAATGAAAAATGGCGAGTCAGTAATATACCTCGCTATGGATGATAACAACGAAGCAATGGGCTTTGTTCAGCTATATCCATCGTTTACTTCTGTTGGAATGAACAAAATGTGGATTTTAAATGACCTTTATGTTGATATACTCCACAGAAAGAAGAACGTTGCTGTGGCATTGATCGAAAAAAGCAAGGAGCTTGTTAGAGAAAGCGGAGCCTCAGGGATGGTGCTTGAGACACAGAATGAGAACAGTCAGGCACAGAAACTTTATTTCAAAACCGGATGGCTAAAAGATGAGATGCATTCTTATTTCTTCTGGAAAAAAAGTTAGAAATAAATTCTTAATATGAAAATAAAAAGCCCCGCCTGGAAGATCGGGGACTTACATTAAACGGAGGTATATATTTTGAAGCTATTTTACAAGAAGCATCTTCTTTGTTTGAATGAACTCACCTGATGCTAATTCATAAAAATATATCCCGCTTGATAATTCCGAAGCATCAAAGGCAACCTCATAGTTTCCAGGGAGCATTTGTTTATTTATCAGTATCTCAACTTCTTTACCGTTTATATCATAAACCATCAGTGATACATTTCCAATATCAGCAATCTTAAAACTTATCTTTGTTCCGGGATTAAACGGATTGGGATAATTCTGTTTCAGCTCAAACTTGTCGGCTGTTTCATTCGTTGTAGGATTAATTCCCGTCACAGAAGAATACTTCACAACAGCATAATCAAGCGAGCTGCTTCCTGCGGCGTAAACATTACCTGAATTATCTGCGAATACACTTACTGCTCCATCCTGGCTGCCTGCTGAACCGCTATTTGTATATTTCATTTCCCACTGCTGAGAGCCGAGAGTATTATATTTTATCGTCTGGAAATCCTGTGATGTAGACGGGTTAGTACTGTATCCTGTTACGTAAACATTTAATGCAGTATCAACTGTAACCGCTTTACCTTCATCATTCATACTTGAGCTTCCGTTGTACCTGCCAGCCCACTGCTGAACGCCTAGTGAATTATATTTCACTGTTGCAATATCGAATACTGTTGAAGCCCCTCCATCGCTTTTACCAGTTACGTAAACGTTTCCGGTTCTATCCAAAGCAATTGAATAAGCTTCATCATTGTCATTATCAGGCCCGTTGTATCTTGATACCCACATCATCGTGCCGCCTGTATTGTATTTAATAGTCGCATAATCATATCCCGATGTTGTTCCTGTACTTTTGCCTGTAACATAAACATTCCCCAAGGCATCAATCTTTAATTGATACGCAAAATCCAGGCCTGTTCCTCCCATACCAGTATATCTTGAAACCCACTGCATAACTCCTGAGGAATTATATTTTAAGGTAGCATAGTCATCATATGTATCGCCGCTTCCTGTGCTTCCGCCGCCGCTTACACCCGTTATATAAACATTTCCTGAGCCGTCCACTGCGATTGAATATGCATAATCATTATCTGTACCGGGTCCGTTATATGCCGCTGCCCACTGCTGCAAACCGGCTGAATTATATTTTATCGTAATGTAATTCTGGAATAATCCGTGAGAGCTTACTGTCCCGAAGCTGGTTCCAGTTACGTATACGTTTCCAGATGCATCTACTGTTATTGAATTAGCTTCATCGTGATTGCTCCCTGCGCCGTTGTATTTTTTCACCCAAAGGGAATCGCCAAATGAATTATATTTTATTGTTACGATGTCGTTATTGCTTCCCGTTCCCATCCATGTTCTTCCTGTAACGTAAACATTTCCTGTACCATCAACTGTAATTGCGTACCCGTGATCTTCACCGAATCCTGTACCTACTAATCTTTTCGTCCATTGCACCACCCCGCTTGAGTTGTATTTTGCAGTAGCAATATCTTCAGTGAACGCACCGCCTGAACGGCTTGAGCCGGTAACGTAAACATTCCCCGATGCGTCAACCGTCATTGCATTGCATTGGTCTGTTGAACCATTATTGTACCTTGCCGCCCACTGCTGGGCAACCTGCGAAAAGCTGATTTGGATTAAAGTAAATACTGATAAGATAATCGTTAAAGTTTTCATTTTTTTAGCTCCTTTTAAATGTTTGTTAATGATCTTTTAATCATGTTACAAATTTAATTTTTAACCTTCCATAAACCTTAACACAAACCTTATCGGAGTACTAACCGGTCAAATATATTGAAAATCTGCATTTTTTAAGGTACTTTTGCAATAACAATATGGATTATAAAGATTATTATAAAATACTCGGTGTATCAAAAAGCGCAACTCAGGACGAGATAAAAAAAGCTTTCAGGAAGCTTGCTGTGAAATATCATCCTGATAAAAACTCAGGTGATAAAGAAGCCGAGGCAAAGTTCAAGGAAATTAACGAAGCTAACGAAGTATTAAGTGATTCCACCAAGCGCAAAAGATATGATGAGCTTGGTTCAAACTGGAATAATTACCAACAGTCGCCCGGACAATCCCAGGGCGGATTTGATTGGGGGAAATACCAGCAGCAGTATGGCGGAGGCAGTCAACAGAGTGGTCAATCATACACAACAGATTTTGGTGATTTCTCGAGTTCATTCGGAGGAGGAGGCAGTGGTGGATTTTCTGATTTCTTTGAAGCATTTTTTGGAGGCGCAGGTTTCAGCGGAGGCAAGCAGAAAAGCTCCGGCAGAAGGCAGGCGTTAAAAGGTCAGGATATGCAGGCTGAACTGCAGGTATCACTTGATGATTCATACAATGGAGCAGAAAAAGTTTTTGAAATAAGTGGACAAACAATAAAACTTAAGCTTAAAAAAGGTGTATCAGATGGACAGGTTTTAAAACTTGCCGGCAAAGGCTACCCGGGTAATAATAACGGTCCAAATGGCGACCTGTTATTGACAATTAAAGTCAGTAAGCATCCGCTTTATAACAGAATTGATGATGACCTGTATATGGGATTGCCATTGGATATTTTCACCGCAGTACTTGGAGGTAAACTTGATGTTGTTACATTAAAAGGAAAAATTAAAATTACTATTCCGCCTGAAACATCAAACGGGAAGACTTTAAGACTTGCCGGATTAGGTATGCCAAAGTATGGAAAAGATTCTCAGCATGGAGATATGTTTGTTAAAATTGAGCTCGAAACTCCGAAGAATCTGACCTCTGAAGAGAAGAAATTGTTTGAAGAGCTTGCTGGGTTGAGGAAGCAGTAGGTATATCAGCACACCACTGGAATGATATGAGTTAAAAAAAGCAGAATCCTATTAAGTAGACATTCTGCTTTTCTTTTTAAATTATATTATCTGGATTCCCGCCTTCCCTCCTGCTACAGGCACGGCGCGGGAATGACACACTCTTATTTCACAACAAGCATTTTCTTTACCTGCGAAAAGCCGGGAGATGTTATCCTGTAGAAATATATACCGCTTGCAAGTGATGATGCGTCAAATTCTGATGTGTAATAACCCGCAGTACGGAATTCGTTAACTATCTGCCTCACTTCCCTGCCTGTGATATCATAAACAACTATCGCGACATTACCATCATAGGCAATTGAATAATCAATTTTAGTTTTGGGGTTAAACGGGTTTGGATAATTTTGCAATAGGTCTGATTCAACGGGTACGCCAACTATAACATATTCAGGAAGCGTAAACCTTTCATAATTCCCGTTGAAATCAATTTGTTTTAACCTGTAATTATATTTACCTGTTTGCAGTTTGGGATCGGTATAAGCATAATCAACTGGTATGTTAGAATTACCTTTACCTGTAATGAAAGCAATTTTATTCCATTCACCCTGAACATTATTACCGGATATGCTTTGTCTTTCAATATCAAAACCACTGTTATTTATTTCTTCTTCTGTTCGCCATTTTAAAGTAATATCACGTTTATCAGTTGTAGCGTTAAATGAAGAAATTACGACCGGCAGCGCTACATCAAATATTATTGAGCTTGAAACACTTTGACCGTCGGGATTTGTGATTATAACTGTTTTTGTCCCTGAAACTGCTGAGGTTGTGGTAATATTAAGTGTAACCTGTGTTGCTGAATTATACGTAGTACTGTTTACAATTACTCCACCATTGATAGATGAGCTTATCCTGTTAGTGAAACCTGCGCCAGGGTCATAAAAGCCTTCGCCTGTAGAAGGTGTCCCGGTGATAATAACATTTACATTAGTCTGTCCAAGAGTAATTGAATTTGGACTGGCACCGGTTAATGGTGGTGGTGGTGGAGCAAGTAATTTAGCTACTCTAACGCCGTATGAATTAGTTGCGTCACAAAAACTTATTACTCCCCACATTGTCATATCATCATTAGGGTCAAGGCTTACATAAGAATAGTCCCCCCACCTTTGACCATCAACTGTCTGCAAGTTATATGCTGTTGAGCTTGCAGTAACATTTGTTACTGATTGTGTCGTCCCAAGTGTACCGCCTGAGAGCCTTCCGGAAGTTGACTGGTTCACAAAGTTAACAATTCCCGCACTACTGTATATGAAAGCAGCATGTCCCTGTCCTGATACCATTACACTTGGTATCCAGTAGCTCAAAGGGTTTGAAACCGTTGGATCAAAAATTGTACCTGACTGAAACATAGTAGGTGTTGTTGTTAAATTTTGAATTTCATACCACCGGCTTCCTGTTCTTACACTTCCGAATGATGCGACACCTGAGGAGTTAACATCAAAATTATGCGCAGTCCAAAGCCTTCCGTTTCTTAGACATGCGGCAAAAAGCCTGTCATCTAAAGCATCAAGCCTTCTGTTAGATGCTGCTCCAAGATGCCTAACATCCGAAGCAGCTGTAGTTGTATTAACAGTAAGATCAATATTTGCAGATATTGTCGGGGTACCTCCGGGAGTTGAAACTCTTCTGATAACCAGCTTGCTGAAAAGGGTATTACTTACTCCAATAAAATAACCTTCTGTTGCTGATACATCAAAGTTATCCACACCCTGCGGTGTATATGGTCCGTCACTTCCGCTTGTAGGAACTAAACCGCGAAATACTGTTACTGTCAAACTTCCTGCAATTAAATTCGCTTTGTTGATAACATAGCCATCACTGCTGTTGAATGATGGACAGAAATTGTTAGTCCCGATATATAATGCACTGTTATCAATTCCCAAAGTCGGGTAATCAGCCAGGCAAGTTGATGATATTGGCGGTGATTGTGTATCAATACTTATAAAAAAGAATGTCCAAATAGTTGAACCGTTTATGGTACTTGTATTGCTTACTGCAAGTAATATCCTGTTTGGAGTACTTACGTTAATAATTACAATAAACCATTTCTGTGAAACCCTGTCATATCTTATTCTTGGGTCACTTGTACCTATAGCATTCCGAACAGACGAAAAAAAAGTGTTTGATGAAGCATTTATTACCCCATCAGCAGTACCTGTA
>JANPBV010000419.1:0-2537 GCA_031430615.1 Ignavibacteria bacterium
TTATTCTGGGTACGGGGTGAGTGGGAAGATAAACCACTATATGAAAAATGGAATTCTTTTTCACGGGTAAGTATTGATGGCGACTCAACCAAGTATGAAACACCTTTTGGCTGGGGCTTAAGCAATAAGTATGACCGCTCACGCAAGATAAGACAGCTTATGCTGAATATTGACGCGCACTCAACAACAGTACTATCTCATTTTAACGGTGATATCTCAGAACTTTTTCACCTGAAGTATGATGTATCTAACCTTGTGCAGTATTTAAGACCGAACGGAGATGTTCTCATCATAGGAAGCGGAGCCGGACGGGATGTACTATCTTCGCTTGCTTTCGGGCAAAAGTCAGTATTGGGAATAGAGATAAACAAAGATATGATCAAAGCCATAAATGGAGATTTTGGCGGATTTACGGGTCATTTGGATAAGTATCCTAATGTAGAGTTTGTTGGCGATGAAGCCAGAAGCTATATTCAGCGTATGGATACTGCGAGGAAGTTTGATATTATCCAGGTATCAGTTATTGATAACTGGTCGGCGGCGGCATCAGGCGCATTTGTGTTGACAGAAAACGCATTGTATACAGTTGAAACATGGAAACTATTATTCAGCAGGCTTAAGCCGGATGGTATATTAACTGTCACCAGGTTTTACCGCGCAAAACCAATAGAGCATTACAGGCTTATGAACATCACAGCCGATGCGTTGAGGGAATCGGGGGTAAAGGATATCCGTGAACATGTTATGCTCATTAAATGCCAGCAGCAGGAGCGTATTCTGGATAAAAGCGGTACAGGAACATTTCTTATCAGCAAGTTACCTTTTACTAAAGAAGATATAAAAATGGTTGATAGTTTGAACAAAACCTTTGAGTTTGAAAATATCATATCACCTGAATCTGCAAGTGATTCGGTTTTTATTCAGTTAACAAACGAGAAGACAAGAACAGAATTTAATAATAATTTCCCTATTAATATTAACTCGCCATCTGATGATAAACCATTCTTTTTCCATTATATGAAATTTACGGATATATTAAATCCAGCATTATGGAAAGAGTGGGATATGGGTTTCAACGCGAAGGCAATATTTATCCTGTTAACACTTCTTGGTACAATGATAGGACTATCGGTTTTATGCATAGTTATACCTCTTAAGATCACTTCAAAGAAGATACCATTAAAAGGTACTTCAGGATACTTCCTGTTCTTTATGGCAATTGGGCTTGGTTTTATGCTGATAGAAATTTCACAGATACAAAGGCTAAATATATTTCTTGGGCACCCAACTTATTCACTTGCAGCGGCATTATTTACAATGCTTCTTTCAAGCGGAATAGGCAGTCTTTTTAGCGGAGTAAATAATAAAAATATTGAAAAAAACAGCAAAATCAGATTTGTAATATTAATGGCTATACTCATAATATTTGGATTAGTAACTCCTTATATCATTCATTCATTCAGAGAATATTCCACTGAGATAAGAATACTTGTATCAATATTGATCCTTTTCCCTATGGGTTTGTTTCTTGGGATGGCTTTCCCGGTTGGAATGAAAATGGCAAATATTAAGAACCCTGGTATTACACCATGGCTGTGGGGAATAAACGGAGTTATGTCTGTATTAGCAACTGTGATTTCAATAATTATCGCTATGAATTACGGCATTTCAGCTTCGTACTGGACCGGCGCTTTCTGTTACTTAGGAGCATTTGCGGCTTTACTTTCATTTAAAAACAGAATTGAATAATAAAATACTTTCCAGATACCATAAAAAAAAAGACCTGTTAAATTAAACAGGTCTTTTTTTTTATAAAAATACTTTTAATTTATTTAACCGGTGGTTTAGGCGGTATGAAATCTGATGGCTTTTTCATAAGTTGTGATGCAAGCGCTCCATATAACCTGAATAACTGGTTAATACCGCTAACCTGCGTTATGTATGCAGGCGCAGCATTAGGATCTGTACTTACTTCTTTATAAAGATTTATTACTGTTGGCTGGCCATTGGTTGAAATAGTCACTGTATATGTTGGTACCGGAAATGTTGTCATTACAGTATCCTTAAAATCATCTGTGTTAAAATTAGCCAGCATATTCAAAAAACCCTCCATTACAGAGCTAGAAACTGAATCGCTGTTAAGTTTCCATCTATTCGCTGAATCTTTCACAACAGTAAAATCAACTTTGTTGGAATCAGTTGATTTGAATGAAACCTTATTTATAACAAATGGCTGAATAGAAATAATGAATTTATTACGGTAATCCTTGGATGGTTTTGTGAAAAGCGCTGCTGTTAAACTTGAAGCCAGCAGTATACGGTTCTCATCGGGTTTTTTAATATATGAATTATCATTAGCCTGGGTTTTGCCAAGTATGAAAGTGCCTAATAACTTACCTTCCTGGTAAGTAGATATCTTTGAGTTATTAACAGAATCCAGGTATCCATTGAATTTTGCCGGATTTTCTGACGCAACACTTTCCAGAGTAAAGTTCTTCAGGTCCTTCAACATCAGGTTGATATTTGTTGTATCAGCC
>JANPBV010000420.1:0-4518 GCA_031430615.1 Ignavibacteria bacterium
TTGTAGTAATGGGTGCAAACTTCTGTGGTGATTGTGAAACCTGGTGGAACGGGCAGTTTAAGATTAACCATCTCTGCAAGATTAGCACCTTTGCCGCCAAGCAAAGGCTTAAGCGCAGCATCGCCATCGGCCTTTTTACCGCCAAAATAATAAACTAGTTTTTTAGGCATGTTATCTTTTTGTTTGTTTTAGATTATACCAATTTTGTTTTTTAAATGAAGGTGGCGGTAAACCAAAAATCGGATGAAAGCTATATATTCAATTTATTTCTCCGGATATAAGAAATAAAAAAAGAGTTTTATATATTACTATATATCAAAATAATTCTTCTCCTCTTCTTTGAATATTTCAAGAACTTCTTCCGGAGTGGCTGCTTCAAGAAGTTTCTCTCTGAATTCATCCTTATTCATAAGCCGGGAAATACGGCTTAGAAGTTTTATATGAGTATTCAGTAAATTTTCTTTGCCGATAAGCAGGAAAATGAACCTGACGGGTTCTCCGTCTATGGAATCAAAATCAATTGGATCTTTTGTAATTGCAAATGCGGCTACAACATCTTCAATGGAATCTGTTTTTCCATGAGGAATAGCAAATCCCTTGCCTACGCCGGTAGAAACAAGTTTTTCCCGTTCAAATATTGTGCCGGATACTTTTTCTATGTCAAGGATTTTATTGGATTTTGCTCCAAGATCAATAACTTTCTTTATTGCATCTTCCTTATCTGTCGTTTCCAGGTTTACTGCTATTACATCTGTGCTGAGTATATCAGAAATTTTCATGAAATGTATCTATAGATATGATATTTATATCTCCAATACAAAGTTAGCAAAATTAACTATAATAAAAAATTGCGAATTTAGGGTTTATTGTTAATATATTAAGATTTTATGCGTTTTTTTCAATAATTTCATAGGGTACTTTAGTATCGCAATATACCTGCCAATGCTTAATTTTCCCGTTTTCAACCACTGCTTTCCATGCTGCAGGCAGTTTCCAGTGATTTCGCTCAGGATTTAACCCTTTATACGTACCACTGGCATATCCAATCATCACAAATGTGCTGCCCACTTCGTAGAATTCATCAACCTCTATCTTATAATCCGGGAACATACTATAATATCCCTTCCATCCCAGCGCCATATCATCCCTGCCTGTAATACTATTGTTATGCGCATCAGTAAATGTGTGATCATCGGTCATTAACTCTGATATCTTCTTCACATCATGCTCATTGATACACTTTACAAAATCTAAAACTATTTCACTACTCATATTATTTATTATTTTTACATTCTTACTTCAATTTTCAAACTCTCTGCGCACTTCTTCACTCTCAACACACTTTGAAACTCAGATTTATCTGAGTTGAAATCCCGCCTTGGCGGGACTATTCACTCTACACACTCAACGATTTATTCCTTTTCCTTAAATGATTCAAAGTAGATTTTACCGCTCTTTGCACTACACGGCTCTCATCCTTTGTAAGTATCCTTAAATACTTCACTGCTTCATTTGGGTATCGGTAACCGAAACTGTTATTAAAAGCCATTGCCGCATTCCACCTAACATGTTCATTCTTAATTTTTATTATTCTGTCTAAAAATTTAAATACTACATCGGGTAATGCATTGCCAAAATATGAACCAAGTATAAACGGACCAAGATTCTTTTTCACATATACTGATGAATCGTAAAGTAATGGTTCCATTAATGCGAAAGCTTTCTGAATTTTTGCGGGATCATTCCTATCACGTAAAGCAATTGCTGACATAACCACACCACGCCTGATGTTCTCAGATTTATCCTTAACCCATTTTTTAAGTGTCGAATAAAATTCAGGATGTGAGCTTAATGTTGCAGTTAATGCTCCCGCTGCATATTCACGGACTTCCCAATTGGTATCATCTGTAATTTTGTAAAGCCATTTAATAACACTTGCTTTATTGTGTTTATATCCACGCCAGAGTATATGTATGCCAACTTCTTTTGCATTATCTGATTTAATTGCCAGTATCTTTATACCTGCTTTATAAAATTCACGTATGGGATCTTTATGATCTGCTTCTGTGATATGCCTTACTATTTCAGCTATTACATACCGCTTATCCTTCATTTTTGCTGTACCTGAGTGATTCGTGGAAATCTTATCAAGCTCAGCATTAAATTTTTTATAATCCTGCTTTATTAAAGCTGATTCAATTACCGCTTTCTGCTTTTTGGTGAGTAACGTATTTATCATACTACAAAAATACAAAAAAATATCGTGATACTAATCTCATCTCCCCCTAACAGGGGGAGTGTCCGGCATAAGCCGGACGAGGGGGTCTTTATAAACTTATTATTATTACATTGACGGAGATAACGTAAATTCGAGTACTCATTGGAGGGAAAGATTTTCGTGCCACGAATCCAAGTAAATAATTAACAAGCTGAACAGACTACAAAAGTCTGATGATTTTACAATATTTGTTAAAATTATTAGGATTTAACAGATTTATAATATATGATAAGACTTTTGTAGTCTTAAATATAAAAAATACCAGTGAAACGAATATCTTCTAAACGGTTTTACCTTCCGCTCAAATGCTTACTATTATATATCACAGCATCAATTATTGAAGAAAACCTGTTTGCGGCATACAATAAAGCTAAAGGAATAATGGCACCGTTACCTTTACCATCACTGTAAGGCAGCCCTGTTAATGATAGAGTCATAGTCTAATATCACAAGTTAGCTGATTATTAAATTTATTACAATAAAAAATGGTGTCAGTAAATTACCAACACCATTAATTTAAAATCATCAATTTAGAAAATATAATTTGACATTGCTTTGATTTTTGCCTTTTTAATTTTGCCTTTTGCCATAATACTTACTTCTTAGCTTTATCATATTCCGTCATCACAAATCCTTTAATAAAATTCGATTCCGGTTTTACTTCAAGCGCCATATCTATCCATTTCTTCGCATCATCAAGCTTATCGTTCTTAATATAACACATTGCTACCATACCAGCAGCCTGGTCATTGCCCCAATTGGGATAAGTTTCATCCTTTGGCTTATAGGTCTTAAAATATCCCCATGATTTTTCGAACATCGGCTGCGCTTTATCAACACCGCCGCCATAACTCTCAGGGGTATAGAACGTCATATAGCCGTCAATAAGGTAAAACCTTGGATTCTCAGGCTCAAGCTTCATAGCTTTATCCTTTGCTTCAGTGGTCTTAGCAATAATATCGTTCATTTTGTTGGGCTCATACTGCCAGCGGTTGCCCTGTACTGCCATTTTCATAACATATGCATCGGCAAAGTCATCCTTCACATCGGTGCATTTATCAAAAAGGCTTATTGCTGACTCGGTGTACTTCTTCACGTCATCATTGTTTTTTTCTTCACCTGCATAACGGGAGAGCATGTAATCAATTGAACCAATGTAATAATTTACCATCCATTCATTTTTTTTCAATTGTAGTATGCGCTCAAAATCACCCCTTACTTTAAGGACAGCAGCCTTATCATTTTTATCTAAGGCACCATCCATTTTTTTGATAGTCTTAAGCATTGCGTCGGTGTAATCATCTGCTCTTAGGTTTGTGATGTTTAATGTTGTTATTACTGCTATTAGTACTGCAAGAATCATTGTTTTCATTTTATTTTCCTCTCGTGAAACGTCAAACGCTAAACCTTCCTTCATTTCGTGCAGTAAGACAAGCGTGAAACGTATTACTTTTGATTATTTAGATTTTTAAATTTAATTTCTTTTCTTTGTGTCTTCGTGACTTTGTGGCGGTCTTTTGTTTTGATTTTTTCTTTAATAAAATTAGAATTGTACTCCAAGCCCCATATAAAATTGCCTCTTGTTCGTTGTAACTATCTCAACCTGTTTGGTGTAATCTGAATTATACGTATAGTCATACAGATTCTTCTGATTAAGCAGATTGTTTATCTGGAATACCGCTATTGCAAACTTGCCAAAAAGCGAAAATATATACTGAAAATTTATATCCATCCTCTGGTAAGTCGGGAATCTTCCGCTGTTGGTTTCAGCATAAACCGGCTCGTAAACATTGTAGGTTGAGTCATATATTCCGCCTGTAACCGGTGTATATGGTTTGCCTGTTGAAAGCCTGTATGTTAAACCCGTGGTAATTATATCGGTGATATTATAGCTTGCAACAAAAGTTAAGTTATGTGTAATATCATATGCTGCGGGTGCTTCTTTCTGTGATTCATATTGACTGCGTTTGGAATCTGTGTACGCATATGATATCCAGGTAGAATATTTATTTGTTACGCTTGATTTCAGGAATACATCTATTCCCTTTGCATAACCTTTTCCCGTTGAATTATATAGAAAACTATTTTGATCTCTTAACACAAGATTTTTGTAATCTTTGTAATAACCTTCAACCCTGAAAAGCAAAAGTCCTTCGTTCTTGTTGAATTCATACCCCAGAATATAATGAGCAGCCTGCTCGGGCTTAAGTTCAAGATTATTTGACTGCGCGTAATATTCC
>JANPBV010000421.1:0-4119 GCA_031430615.1 Ignavibacteria bacterium
TGCGCCCGGGCAGGATCCCCGCTTTCCGGATGGAGAGAACGGCGGCAGAAGATTCATTAAGGTACAGTTTAAACAGTCAGAGCTTCAGTATTTTACGAACTGGAAAATTGTGGATCTTGAGAACAATACTGTTGTTACAACATTTAATAAAAGTACATCCCCATGGATCGATCTTGGCTGGTATTTGCCCGGCGAAGGCAAGTTGTATAAGCTTGCACCTGTAATGGTGGATGGCGGAACGCTTGCTTATGATGAGAACCTGGACATGACCCCAGCTTTTGAATGTTATAATACTGTATATAATGGAGGTAAAAATATCAGCCTGTATCCTTCAAATACCATAAACTTTACACATATAGGCAGAATTATAATGGGTGGTGGTTCATTCCAGTCCGGTTTACTTATTGGAGACCAGGGCAGAGTAACTTTGAATTCTGACGCTATAAATGCACCTGTCATTTCATTTGAAAATTGCGCAGAAGTAAGGATTTATAATACTGATATAAGCTGTTATTACAATTCATCATATTTGCTCAGCATTACAAACTGTACCTTAACTGATATTCAGAATTCATCCTTTACACCGCCTGAAAACGCAGGAGGGGTAGGCTTTTTTGCGGCTTACAGTATGCTGCCGCCTAATTTCAATCTGAATGTTTCAAATAATAATCATTTTAATATGACTTCAACTACCTTGCCTGCATTAAATATAATGGCATTTGGCGGTGTGCAAATACCATTGCTTTGTACAGGTAATTACTTTACTTCACAGGCTAATAATTCTTCAACTGCAATAAACCTGCTTAATGTTTCCGGCGGGATATTGCAAAATAATTTCATTAACGGTTTCTATTATGGTGTAAATGCTTTAACAACAAATACTGCATTATATAACAATAATATTTCTTCATCAGGCAATACTTCCTATGGCTTGAATTTAACAAGCGGAACAGTAGTTGATATGAGCTATACAGGTGATTACCTCCTGGGAGCAAATGTAATCAGCAATACCGGAAGTACTTCATCAAATATTTTTGTAGATAACTCATATTTTCTTATGAATTCCGGTTATAACACATTTAATATTTCATCAAATTCAGGCAGTTATCATCTATCGGGTACTTTCCCTTTATCAGGCGGGTTAATAGACCTAGATAATAAACTGAATTGTTTTAAACAGAATCAAAATAATTCAATCCCTGTAAAATCAGTAAACTGGTATGGCGGTGGAGAAGTTCAGTTCAATTTTCTGCCCTATAGCTGTAACGATAACCAGGAAGAGGATGGAATGGCTGCGGCTGATATGGGCGATGGTATAATTGATTCAATTGCATTTAAAAACGGTACTCCGCTTAATGTGTATGATTCTCTTGGTCTTGAAATGAGAAAAAGGAATTATACTGATGTTATAAACATGTGCACAAGGATCCTGAACGATCCACCGGATACTATTCAAATTATTGATGCAGTTTCAAAGCTCTATATGGCTACTATTAGCACCGATACTACTGAAACAGGTATAACTTCATTAAAGGATTTTTACTTAAATGTTATAATGAATAATCCTGCCAATTCTGCCTTAGTCAGAAATTGCAATTATTATATACAGAAATGCAAAGTCAACCTGCATCAGTATTCTTCAGCCATGACGGGTTTTCAGCAGATAATAACAGAAAATCCGTATTCCTATGAAGCTCTTGTAGCACACTGGGATTATATGGCGGTATATATACTAGATAGTCTTTCAGGCGGCGGCGAAATGGGGGATGGAGATGACAGGAATTCCAAATTAACAAAGGAACAGAAAATTTACGTTAAAGAAGTGATCAGGAATATTTATGAGAATGAACGGATAAAGGAAGAAAATAATATAAACAAACTTGTTTTAGAAGCTAACAATGGCAATAAAGTCTCAAAAGTAATTCTTGAAAAGAAACTTACATTGAAGGAGGTAGTTCAAAGCCAATCACCGCATAATATGTTTGAACATATTAATATAGTTAATAGTGATATTAAGAAAGTGTTTGGTAAGAGTGATTCAGAAAATCGTACGGGAAGTAATAATATTCCAACTGTTTTTAGAATATCACAGAACTATCCAAACCCGTTTAATCCAACGACAAAGATAAACTATGACCTGCCGAAGGATTCAAAAGTAAACATTGTAATTTATGATATTCTGGGCAGGGAAGTAAAACGACTTGTGAACAATGAGATCAAACAGGCTGGCAGTTACATAGTAGATTTCAACGCATCAAACTATGCCAGCGGTGTTTATTTTTACAGGATAGAAGCTGAAGAACCAAATGGAAATAAATTTGTGGATAGTAAAAAGATGGTGTTGATTAAATAACGTAGTTATTTATGAAACTCCTGCCTGCCTATGGCAAAGCGCTTATGGTGGGCGATTAAAGTAATTATTAATCAAACAATTTGATGATTATATTTGAAGGGAACGAAATAAATTTCGTTCCCTTTTAAATTATATATGACAGAAAATCTACCTGAAATATTGACGGTATCGGAGCTTAATTCCTACATTAAGGTTTTAATTGAAGAGAATTTTAAGTTCATTCATCTTATTGGTGAAATATCCAATTTTAAGATTCATACTCAATCCGGACACTATTACTTTACAATTAAGGATGAAAGCTCACAGATAAATGCCGTGATGTGGAAAACCCGCAACCAGCAATTACTCTTCACCCCCGAAGACGGGATGCAGGTCGTAGTCAAGGGAAGGGTGACGGTCTATCCCGCACGCGGTAATTACCAAGTAGAAGTATGGGAAATAAAACCGCAGGGCGCAGGTGAGCTTCAATTTAAGTTCGAACAGCTTAAGCAGAAATTGTTCGTTGAAGGACTATTTGATGAAGCACACAAAAAGCCTATGCCTAAATATCCTGAAAATGTTGTTATGATAACATCAAAAACGGGAGCCGTGCTGCAGGATTTTATCAATATCACAAAGCGAAGATACCCGCTGCTGAATATCTTTTTATACCCGGTGAGTGTTCAGGGTGTAAATGCGGCAAGCAATGTAATTGAAGCATTAGCGGAAACCCAAAAGTTAGTAAAAAGCAAAAAACTGCCAAATATTGATATTATAGTCATAGCCCGGGGAGGTGGATCAATTGAGGACTTGTGGCCGTTTAATGATGAAAGGCTTGCCAGATCTATATTTGAGTGTAAAATACCCGTTGTAAGCGCTGTTGGGCATGAAATTGACTTCACTATATGTGATTTCGTCTCTGATTTAAGGGCTCCGACCCCATCTGCAGCAGCTGAGATAATAACGCCGGATATCAGAGAGTTAATTGAAAATCTTGACAAATTTTCGTATTTTTGTAGAAGTTTTGTCCAAACAAAACTGGATGGATACAAAAATTCTGTTCGTGAGATTCAGGGGAGTTATTATTTTAACCGTCCCAAGGATATTATCTACAATTTTTACCAGAGATTGGATGATTTTTCGAAGGGAATAACAAGTATTACAAATAACAGGCTGAATAATTATAAGAGCCAGGTAAAATTTTACAAAAAAACACTTCATCACGTATCACCTGATACCAATTTGAAAAAGGGATATGCAATTGTCAGGAAAAAAATTGATTTAGATGAGATGCGCCTGCAGTTTGATTTCAATAAAATTGTAGCACGGGCAGCAAATCTACGGAAAGATGAAGAAGTTGAGATTAAGTTTTATGATAATGATAAGAAGGCTAAAATAATATAATGGCGCTGAAAAAAGTTAAAACTGAAGTATCATTTGAAAATTCATTCTCGAGGCTTGAAAAAATTCTCGAATCGTTGGAAGGTGAAGACTGCACACTCGAAGAGACTATCAAGCTTTATGAAGAGGGCTTAACTTTAACAAAAGTGTGTTATGATAAGCTTAATGATGCGGAATTACGTATAAAAGAAATTAACAAGGGTTCTAAGAGTACAGAAATAAAAGATTATAAAGCGTAAAAACTAACTGAAAATTTTAAAAAAAAGACCTGGATCCTTCACTTCGTTCAGGATGAGGAAACAATTTGGAAACTGAATATAAGTATTTAACTGACATTAACAATCCCAATGACCTTAAAAAACTGAATCTGACAGAATTAAAAGTTC
>JANPBV010000422.1:0-1777 GCA_031430615.1 Ignavibacteria bacterium
TTGTGAAAGCGAAAATTGCATTGGAATTTCGTTTGAAACGGGAGTTATGCCGACAAGCTGAGAATATTTTATTGTGGCATAGCGATAACCAAAGTGAGGCGGCCCTGCCTGACTATTACCTGTTACATACACATTACCTGAGGTGTCGACTGATATTGAATTTGCCCCATCAGAGTAATTTGCGTTGTATCTTTGAACCCATTGCTGAATTCCTGTAGTGTTATACTTTATCGTGGCAAAGTCATAAGATGTTCCGCTACCCCAGCTCCATCCTGTCACATACACATTACCCTGACCATCTAAAGCTAACGAGCGGGCAAAATCCTTGGCGTTTCCAGGTCCGTTATATCTTTGAACCCATTGCTGAACACCGGCTGAGTTGTATTTTATTGTGGCATAGTCAGAATCTGTTCCGCTTCCATAGCTCACACCGGTTACAAGCACATTTCCTGAGCCATCAACTGCTATTGAATTTGCATAATCATAGCCATTTACAGGTCCGTTATATCTTTGAACCCACTCCTGGACACCTGATGAATTATATTTTATAGTGGCATAGTCATCATTTGTTCCGCCTCCCCAACTCTTACCGGTCACAATTACATTACCAGAGCCGTCAACTGCAAGTGAATTTGCATAATCCTGGTCATTTACAGCGTTATATCTTTGAACCCACTCTTGGACACCTGATGAATTATATTTTATAGTGGCATAATCATAATTTGTTCCAATTCCCGAACTATATCCTGTTACATAAACATTACCCGAGCCGTCTTGCACAATTGAATTTGCACCATCATACCAATTTCCGGGACCGTTATATCTTTTAACCCAAATCGTGTCACCTACAGAATTGTATTTTATTGTAAGATAGTCATCATACATACTGAAACCGCTTCTATAGCTCACTCCTGTTACATAAACATTTCCTATTCCATCAACTGCGATTGAATTTGCACCATCCCGGCCATTTACGGGTCCGTTATACCTTTTAACCCAAATTGTGTCACCTGCAGAATTGTATTTTATTGTGGCGTAGTCGATATTTGTTCCTTTTCCCTCACTCCAACCAGTCACATACACATTAGAGGAATCATCTATTGCTATTGCATATACATAATCATAGTTATTTCCGGGACCGTTATATCTTCGAATCCACTGCTGAACTCCCGACGAATTATATTTTATTGTAACATAGTCGTAATTTAAAGTTTGACCTCGACCTGTAACATACACATTACCTGAGCGGTCAACTGCAATTGAAGTTGCACTATAAGATGATACTACCCCATCGCCATATGTTGAAACCCATTGCTGCGTTACCTGAGCGTTAACCGTGCCTGATGGCAGGCAGGCAATTATTAATGAGTAATGAGCAATTACTAATATAAAAAAAAGTTTTCTCATTTTATTAAAACCGCCTTTCTGGTTTCGGTGAATTGCCCGACTGACAAAATATAATAGTATATTCCACTTGGAAGTTTTGTACCGTCAAACTCAATTTCATAAGTGCCGGGTTGGAGTTGTTCGTTTACGAGGGTTGTGATTTCGCGACCGAGGATATCGTATATTTTCAGTAAGACTACCCGGCGGGTAGTCTCTACAGAAGGAACCGCAAATCTTATTTTTGTTACTTGATTGAACGGATTAGGATAGTTTTGCGATAATGAATATTGGTTTGGTATTTCATTCGATATTGGCTGAATGAATGTAAGCCCTCCACTTGTAGTTTTTAATATCCTTCCACCAGCACCAACAGCCCATCCTGTTAGAGGAG